>JBPCTA010000224.1:0-2869 GCA_051006595.1 Pirellulales bacterium | reverse complement strand
GGGCGGGGGCGGTGACGGGGCAGCCCAGTATCGGGTGTGTGCGACTGGGCGGCAATCGACCGTCATGGCCGGCGGCACCGGCACGACCGGAACCATCCGCCCAGCTGGGTCGACGTGATACATTGCGGTGAGCGGCAGCGGGTCTGCGCACCCTCGTGCGGCCTCGTCGTGACGAACACGGATGCTGGCGTGTCCCCTCCCCTTCTGTCGTCCCTGATTTGTCGTCGACTCTGGATCGCCGCCGTGCTGGTGGCGACGGTGCTCGGTGCCGTGCCGGCACGCCCGGCGCCCCCGCTCGGGCCCGGCGAGATCCAGACGACCATCGAGAAGGCCCGCGATTTTCTGCTCAGTCAGCAGCGGAACGACGGCTCGTGGGAGGCGATGCGGTCAGCCGACAAGCGGGCCGGGGCCACCTCGCTGGTCATGCTGGCCCTCGCCAACGCCGGCGTTCCCGCCGACCAGCCCGGGATGCGGAAGGCCCTCGCCTGGCTCCGCCAGCAGGAGCCCGACGACACCTATTCCGTCGTGCTCCAGACGATGGTCCTGGCGATGCTCTCGCCGGAGGCCGATCGGGCGATCCTGGAGCGCAATGTCGAATGGCTGGAGCAGGCGCAGGTCAAGCAGGGCCCGGGATCAGGCTCCTGGACCTACGGCCAGAGCAACGGTCTCGGCATGGGC
This sequence comes from Pirellulales bacterium, assembly GCA_051006595.1. GTDB lineage: Bacteria > Planctomycetota > Planctomycetia > Pirellulales > UBA1268 > QWPN01. The sequence continues at coordinate 2,191 of JBPCTA010000224.1, read as the reverse complement.
GACAACTCCAACTCCCAGTTCGCGGTGCTCGGGCTCCACGAGGCGGCGCGGGTCGGAATCCGCGTCCGCGACGACACCTGGGTCCGCGCCCAGCAGTACTGGGTTGCCTGTCACAACTCCGACGGCTCATGGGGCTACACGCTCGGCAACGCCGGCGGCTCCGGCAGCATGACCTGCGCCGGCATCGCGAGCGTCTGGATCACGTCGGAGCACATCGGCACCCCCGACGCCCGGGCCATCCGCGATAGCGTCGCCTGCTGCGGAGGCGGCTCGACACCCAAGGTGCTGGAGCGGGGCCTTGCCTGGCTGGGCAAGCGGTTCACCGTCATGCAGAACCCCGGCACCGGTGGCGAGACCTGGCTCTACTACTACCTCTATGGCCTGGAACGCGTGGGAAGGTTCACGGCCCGCCGGTACATCGGCGACCACGACTGGTATCTGGAGGGGGCGAAAATGTTCACCGCCACCCAGGACCGGCTCTCCGGGAAGTTCGTCGCCAGTCGGCTCGAGGATCCGATCGTCGCCACGAGCTTCGCGCTGCTGTTCCTCGCGAAGGGCCGCCGGCCCGTCATCATCGCAAAGAGCAGTCATTTCCCGGCCGCCGACTGGAACCGCCATGGCCACGACGTCGCCCATCTGGTGGAGTATGTCGAGGGGCGATGGAAGAAGGACTATCCGGCCGGCCTCTCCTGGCATGTGCTCGACCTGCCGTCGGCCGGTCAGGACGACCTGCAGCAGGCCCCCGTGCTCTGGATCTCTGGAAAATCCGAGTTCGATCTCGGCCCCGATGCCGGCGGCCGCATCCGCCGCTACATCGACAACGGCGGGTTCGTCTTCGCCGAGGCCTGCTGCCCGCAGAGTGACGGCTTTGATCGTCGGCTGCGGCAGCTCGTCGGTGAGATCTTCCCCGAGCCCGAGTATCGGCTCCACCTGCTGCCGCCGGAGCATCCGGCCTGGCATGCTGAGCAGATTGTTCCGCCGGAACTGCACCGGCCGCTGATGGGCATCGACTACGGCTGCCGCACCTGCCTGATCTACGCACCGCCGACCGACCTCGCCGATCCGGCCGCCGCGATGCCGAGCCTTTCCTGCCTCTGGGAGCTCGGCGGACCGTCACGGGAGGGACTTCCACCGGCAGTGGCCCGCGAGGTGGAGGCATCGCTCGCCATTGGCGCCAACGTGCTCGCCTATGCGACCAACCGTGAGCTCAAGAGCAAAGATGCCTTCTTCGGCGTCGCATCGCCAGACGACCGCCAGGCCGACCCCGTCGTTCGCGGGCAGCTCGCGATCGGCAAGCTGAAGCACTCCGGGATGTGCGATGCCGCCCCGGCGGCCTTGGCCAACATCCTCCGCGCCGCGGCCCGCGAGACCGGCATCCGCGTCGACGACTCACCGGCTCTCGTTGATCCGGCCGACGACGTTCTCTTCGACTATCACCTCGTCTTCATGCACGGTCGGCAGGGATTCGCCTTCGACCCGCCGCGACGGGAGCGGATCGCGAAGTTTCTCGACCGCGGCGGCACGCTCCTCGCCGACAGCGTCTGCGCCGCTGGCGGCTTCACGAAGGCCTTTCGAAGCGAGATCACCGCGATCCTCCCCGACCATCCGATCGAGGAGATCCCGGCCGATGACCCGATCTTCACGGCGGCTGACTACGGCGGGTTCGACATCCGGCAGGTGACGCTCCGCGAGCCTGCGGGGGGCGAAGGACCGATGGGCGTACGGACGCGGCAGATCCCTCCCAAGCTCGAGGGCTTGCGGATCGGCGACCGCTGGGCCGTGGTCTTCTCGCCCTACGACCTCTCCTGCGCGCTCGAGAAGCAGAACTCGATGGAGTGCACGGGCTACGGCCGCGAGGATGCCGAAAAAATCGCCCTCAACGTTCTTCTCTACTCGCTCAACCACTGATGACTTTGGGTGCGCGTGCGAGATGACGCGTCCCGAGCTCAGCGGTCGTCGCTGGAGCCGCCGGTGAGATAGCTGGCGTAATAGAGGAGCGTGAGGACGCTCTGGAGCGTGTCTGCCACGTAGGTCCAGGCGGCGGCATTGAGCACGCTGTTGACGGCCGGCATGTCGTCGACCGGCACGATGCCGAGCGACACGAGCTGGGCCTTGGCGCGGTTGCTGGCGTCGATCTCGACCGGCAGGTTGACGAGTTGGAAGAACACCGTGCCCGCGAACAGCGCGATGC
>JBPCTA010000223.1:0-2889 GCA_051006595.1 Pirellulales bacterium | reverse complement strand
ACGCTCAGCCGATCGTCCACGCACCGGCGGCGAGATCGTCGATGCCGCCGCGATGCGTCAGGTCGTAATCGAGCGGCGTCAGGGTGACCGCGCCGGACGCCAGCGCCGTCACATCGGATTCATGGGGCGAGGGAGGCGGGGGCGGCTCATTCGTTGCCCAATAGTAAGGACGGCCACGAGGATCGACGCGACGTTCGAAGGCCTCGCCATAGCGGGCCACGCTCATGGGGACGACCCGGAGATCAGGCCTGCCGGTGAGGGCGCGGGTCGGGATGTTGATGTTGAACAGGCTGCCGGGGGCCGGCCCGCGGGCAAGCAGGCCACGAATCACGTCGAGCCCGATCTCCGCCGCTCGGGCGTAGTTGGCGTGCTCGTCCCACTCCAGTGAGACCGCCACGCTCGTGATCCCGAAGAAGGCGCCTTCGATCGCAGCCGCGACGGTGCCCGAGTAGAGCACGTTGATACCGGCGTTGAGTCCGCTGTTGATGCCGCTGATGACGAGATCGGGCCGCCGCGGGCAAAACTCGGAGATCCCGAGTTTCACGGCGTCTGCCGGGCTGCCGTCGACGGCCCAGCCGCGACGTCGATCGCCGTCGAAGACCTCCTTGGCCGTAAGCGGCGTGAGGAACGTGATGGCGTGGCCCACGCCGCTCTGTTCGGTCGAGGGCGCGACCACGCTCACCTCGCCCAGGCCGCGCAGCGCCCGCTCCATCGCCGCCAAACCAGGGGCGAAAATACCGTCGTCATTGGTGAGCAGGATCAGCATGGGGAGGCACTATAGCAAGGATGGGTGGCCGCTGGCACGTCTGCCGAGCCCGATTGCCGAGCCAGCGTCGCGATCCGGCATCCCGCGGCTTATACTCACCGGCTTTTCCCGCCCCACGGCTCCGCCATGCCACTCCCCACGTCTCCAGCGCGATCCGCGCCAGCCTCCCAGCCGGCGGCCACCGGCCAGAGCCCGCAGCAGTCGGAACGCGTGCTCGTGCTCGACTTCGGCTCCCAGTATGCCCAGTTGATCGCCCGACGGGTTCGGGAGCAGCATGTGTATTGCGAGATCGTGCGGCACGACATCGCTGCGGAACGCATCCATGCGCTCGCCCCTCGCGGCATCATCCTTTCCGGAGGCCCGGCGAGCGTCTACGAGCAGGCCGCACCGCGGTGCGACCCGAAGCTGTTCCGGCTGGGCATCCCAGTGCTCGGCATATGCAACTGCATGCAGCTGGCATGCGATGCCCTCGGTGGCCGCGTGGGCCGGGCAGAAGCCCGCGAGTATGGACGGGCGACCTGCGAAGTGCTCGAACCCGGCACGCTTTTTGCCAACGTGCCGTCGCAGACCGAGGTCTGGATGAGTCACGGCGACCAGGTCGACGACGTCTCAGCCGACTTCGTGCCTCTGGCCCGCACGGCCACCTGCCCGCTTGCCGCGGTGCGGCATCGCACGCTGCCCGTGTTCGGCCTCCAGTTTCACCCCGAGGTCACCCACACGCCGGCGGGAGGAACGATTCTCGCCAACTTCCTCACGCGAGTGTGCGGCTGCTCCGGAGCCTGGCGGCTCGACGACTTCGCCGAGTCGATGATTGCCGATGTCCGTCGCCGCGTGGGCAACGAGCGGGTGATCTGCGGGCTCTCCGGCGGCGTCGATTCGGCCGTTGTGGCGGCACTGCTCAGCCGCGCGATCGGCGACCAGTTGTCGTGCATCCTCGTCGACAACGGGCTCCTGCGAAAGGGCGAGTCGGCATCCGTGATCGAGGAGTTCACGGATCACTTCAAGACCGATCTCCACGTGGTGCCGGCCGAGGCGATGTTCCTCGCCGTCCTCGCCGGTGTGACCGATCCGCAGGAGAAGCGCCGCCGGATCGGGAAGGCGTTCGTTGACTGCTTTTCAGCGGAGGCGGCCAAGATCAGCGGCGCGCGGTTTCTCGCCCAGGGCACGCTCTATCCCGACGTCATCGAAAGCGGGGCCGCGGCGGATGGGCCGGCGGCCACGATCAAGCTTCACCACAACGTGGGCGGACTGCCCGACGACCTGCAGTTCGAGCTGATCGAGCCGCTCCGCGACCTCTTCAAGGACGAAGTCCGGCAGCTCGGGCTGCAGCTCGGCCTGCCCGAGCGGATCGTCTGGCGGCACCCTTTTCCCGGGCCGGGTCTCGCCGTCCGCTGCCTGGGCGAGGTCACGAGGCCGAGGCTCGACACGCTCCGCGAGGCCGATGCGATCGTGCTCGAAGAACTCGACCGGGCGGGCCTGATGCGGAAGGTGTCGCAGGGCTTCGCCGTGCTCCTTCCCGTGCAGAGCGTGGGGGTGATGGGCGATTCGCGGACCTACGACGACGTGCTGGCCGTGCGGGCTGTCGAGACGGAAGACTTCATGACGGCGGACTGGAGCCATCTGCCCTACGAGGTCTTGGCCCGGATCTCGACCAGGGTCATCAACGAGGTCCGAGGCGTCAATCGGGTCGTGTATGACGTGTCGTCGAAGCCCCCCGCCACGATCGAGTGGGAGTAGGAATCTCCGCCTTGGATCGGGTATTCTCGAGGGAGCGAGCGGAGACGGCCTGTCGGCCAGGAATTCTCGCCGATCATGGAAGGTGCCGCCATGCAAGTCGCCATCGTCGAAGACGACCCGATCATCGCCAAGGCCGTGTCGACGGCCGTCGGTGACGCCGGCCACGCCTGCCGCTGGATTCCAAACGGAGACGTCGCCCTCCGGGACGAGTCGTTGCTTGGCAGCGATGTGATCATCCTCGACCTCATGCTTCCCGGCGCTGACGGGCTCGACGTGCTCCGGTCGGCACGGTCCCGCGGGATCCGCACGCCGGTGATCGTGCTCACAGCCCGCGGGCTCGTGCCAGAGAAGCTTCAGGCCTTCGAGGCCGGCGCCGACGACTACCT
>JBPCTA010000222.1:0-3921 GCA_051006595.1 Pirellulales bacterium | reverse complement strand
CGACTACGGCGGCATGCCACTGACGGCGAAGGTCGTCGTCGATGCCGTGAGCAGCCACCTGGCCGGAGTGCCCGCATGACCTCGATTGCCAAGCCTCCCATCCGCCATCCGAGCCTCCGCCAGAACAGTCTCGGCCTCACTCTCCGCGACTATGAGGGGGTGATGTCGACACTCTGTGCAGGCTGCGGACACGACTCCGTCACCGCGGCCCTGGTGCAGGCCGCCTGGGAACTCGAGCTCGAGCCGCACCGAGCCGCGAAGATGAGCGGCATCGGCTGCTCCTCGAAGACCACGGCCTACTTCATGAGGCAGTCGCACGGTTTCAACTCCGTGCACGGCCGCATGCCGTCAGTCACGACGGGGGCGGCGGCGGCCAACCGCGGCCTCACCTACATCGGCATCTCCGGCGACGGCGACTCGCTCTCGATCGGCCTCGGGCAGATGGCCCATGCCATCCGTCGCAACGTCAACATGCTCTATGTGATCGAGAACAACGGCGTCTACGGCCTCACGAAGGGCCAGTTCTCCGCCTCGGCCGATGTCGGCTCGACCTCGAAACGGGGGGAAGCCAACGAGCAGTCTCCGATCGACCCGGTGCTGCTCGCCGTGTCGATCGGCGCGACGTTCGTGGCCCGCTCCTTCTCCGGAGACAAGAAGCAGCTCGTCCCGATCCTCAAGGCGGGCCTCGCCCACCGGGGGCTCGCGCTCGTTGACGTGATTTCGCCCTGCGTCACCTTCAACGACCATGAGGGCTCGACCAAAAGCTACAAGTACACCCGCGACCACGAGGTGGAGGCAGTGCACGCCGACTACGTGCCAGTGCACGCGGAGATCACGCTGCCCGACTCGGGTAACCAGCTCCGCGTCGTCCAGATGCACGACGGCAGTACCGTCCGCCTCCGGAGCACCGCGGCCGACTACGATCCCACCGATCGCACGAGCGCCTACGCCCACGTGCGGGCCTGCCAGAGCCGGGGCGAGATCGCCACCGGCCTCCTGTTCGTCGACGAGGCGAGCCGTGACATGCACGATCTGCTCAAGACTCCCGAGGCCCCCCTCATCGACATCCCATTTGACCGGCTCTGCCCGGGTACCGCAGCCCTCGAGTCCCTGATGGCCCGCTACCGCTGACCCTGGCGGAAATCGGGTCAGGGGCGCAAACCCTGCCGATCTCTCCGCGCCTGCGGATTCCCGCCCCAGGCTCCGGCCGATCGAATCTGCAGCAGCGTGTCGGGTCAGCCGTCCAGAACGCATGCGGCACCTGGCGACATTCCCATGCGGCGTGGGCTCCTCTCGACGATCCTCGGCGTGATGGCCATCGCCGCCGCCGCAGGCGAGTGGGATCTCGGGACCGATCGTGACGCCTTCACGCCCTGCACCCGCTGCGTGGCCCCCGGCGTCGTGCTCTTCGAGGCCTCGCACGTCTACATCGACAACACGACCGCCTTCCCCACGAACAACTACCCGGAGTCGCTGTTCCGAATCGGTGCGACCGATTGGCTCGAGCTTCGAATCGGGGCGAACTACGGCGTCGGCTCGCAGGGGAACATCGTCACGAGCGTCGAGGTGGGCGAAGGCACGCTCGACGGCAGCACGCTCTACGAGTCGAGTATCCTCTACGGCCTCAAGGTGAAGGTGTCGGCGCAGAACGGCCTCCTGCCGCAGAGCTGCTTCATCGTGGAGGGCTCCACTCCGACCTATGGCAACGCCTTCGGGACGGCTCCGGTCACGACAGGTGTGGCCGGCTGGGAGCTGCCGAACGGCTGGCGGCTCGACACCGCTATCCGTTACGCGTACGCGGAAGGGCTTACGGAATGGTTCAGCCGCTGGACTCCCTCGGCGGTGCTGCGGGTTCCGCTCGCTGAACGGATCGAGGTGCACGCTGAGTGGTTCGGCTCTTACACCGCCGGGATTCCCGACACCAACAGCCAGCCCTTCGTGAGCCCCGGCTTCCACGTCATGCTCACGCACAACATGGAGATCGGACTCCGCGTCGGCTGGGGGCTGGGCGGCGACGCGGCGCCGTTCTTCTCCGACACCGGCCTCGGCTGGCGGTGGTGATACGGGCAACGCCGCCATCCCGGTCGCGACGGGGCACCAGGCCCCTACTCAGCGAGGGGCGTGGGCGGCCCCTCGCCTCCGCGACAACGGTGAGTCAGGCGTGGATCGCGTTCCCCGACACGGCGAGCGCGGCTTCTTTCAGCGCCTCCGGGAGCGTCGGATGGGCATGGCAGACGCGGGCGATGTCTTCGGCCGTCGCCCCGAAGGCCATTGCAGCCGCCGCCTCCCCGATCAGGTCGCCCGCAGCAGGCCCGATGATGTGGATGCCGAGCACCTTGTCTGAGGCGGCATCGGCCAGCACCTTGACCTTGCCCGTCGTCTCGTCGATCGTCCGGGCGCGGCCGTTGGCCCGAAAAGGAAACACGCCCTTCTTGAAGGCGACTCCGGCGGCGACGAGCTGCTCCTCGGTCTTCCCGACTGCTCCGATCTCCGGATGGGTGAAGACCACGGCAGGCACGAGGTCGTAGTCCACGTGCGACCATCGCCCGGCGATCCCGTCAGCGCAGGCCACACCGTCCTCCTCGGCCTTGTGGGCAAGCATCGGCCCGGGGATGCAGTCGCCGATCGCCCATACACCCGCCGCCGACGTGCGAAACTGGCCGTCGACAGGGATGAATCCTCGTTGATCCGGTGAGATCCCGACCGTCTCCAGACCGATGCCGTCCGTGGCCGGCCGACGGCCGGTCGCGGCCAGCACCCGGTCGCAGCGGATCGGCTCCTGTCCCTCGCACTCCACGACCGCCCCATTCCCGTCGGCGCGAGCCCGTGTCACCTTCGCACCGAGTCGGATCTCGAGTCCCTGCTTGCGGAAGAGCGCCAGCGCCTCGGCCGCAATCTCACCGTCGATCCCGGCCAGAATCCGGTCGGCATATTCCAGCACGGTCACCGTTGCCCCAAGCCGTCGCCAGACGGTGCCGAGTTCGAGTCCGATGTAGCCGCCGCCGATCACGACGAGGTGCCTCGGGACCGTGTCGAACGACAGGGCCTCGGTGCTCGTGCCGACGAACTGTCCGTCGACGTCCACCCCCGGCAGCACGATGCTCCGGCTGCCCACCGCGAGCAGGATCCGCTGGCAGTCCAGCTCGGACACGCCCCCGTCAGCCGCCGTCACCGTCACCTTCCCCGCCCCGGCGAGCCGGCCGCTGCCAGCATGCCGCGTGATCTTGTTCTTCGCGAGGAGCGCGTCGATCCCCTTCGCGAGCGTGGCGACGACCTCGTCCTTGCGCTTCATCATCGCCGCTAGGTCGAACGACACGCCCGTCACGTTCACGCCGTGACGGCTGACTTCGTGCCGCACCATCTCCAGCTTGTGGCTCGATTCGAGGAGCGCCTTGGAGGGAATGCAGCCCACCCGCAGGCAGGTGCCGCCCATCCGCGGCTCCTTCTCCACGATCGCGACGTTCATGCCGAGTTGGGCGGCCCGGATCGCGGCCACGTAGCCGCCGGGGCCGCCTCCGATCACGAGGAGATCATGCGTCATAGGTCACTCAGGAGAGAGGAAGAGGAGGCTGGATGTCGCGGGATGCGACGCCTTCGGCTCAATAGCGATGAAGGGCTCTTTCTCGCGACAACTACACTTCGAGCATCAGGCGGGTCGGATCTTCGATCGTGTCCTTGATCCGCTTCAGGAAGGTGACGGCCTCGCGGCCATCGACGAGCCGGTGGTCGTACGTGAGGGCGAGGTACATCATCGGTCGGATCACCACCTGCCCGTTGAGGGCCACGGGACGGTCCTGGATCGAGTGCAGGCCGAGGATGCCGCTCTGCGGCGGGTTGATGATGGGAGTCGAGAGCATCGAGCCGTAGACGCCGCCGTTCGAGATCGTGAACGTGCCGCCCTGCATGTCCTCGATCTTGAGC
>JBPCTA010000221.1:0-2601 GCA_051006595.1 Pirellulales bacterium | reverse complement strand
GCGCGAAAGAGGCTCAGAACACGCTGACCCCCGTCGTGATGCTGATTGCCGCATTGTCCGCATCCGCACTGTTGCCGGCAGCCGAGACCCACCGCTGGCTACCGGTGGTGCCCTTCGCGGGTCAGGTGGCCGTCGCCCGGGCAACGCTCGGCCTGTTCCGTGATCGTTCCGACGAGGTCCGCACCGCTGCCGCGGCGACGATCCACCCGCCCGACCTCGTCTTCGGTCTGACAGCCTCGCTCGCGTCGGCGGCGCTCTTCACCTGGCTGCTCCTGCACCTCACCGCGGGCCTCATCTCCGACGAGGAGATCCTCTTCCGCGGTCCCGACGCCGCCGCGGGGGGGCTGCGGCGGCCCAGGCCACGAATGATGCCGTCAATCGGGCAGGGCTTCGCCGCCATCCTGGCCGGGTTCGCAGCGCTCTGGTACTCGCAGGGCTTCAGCCCCAAGGAGTTTGTGCCGGCGCTGCTCGTGCAGCAGGCAGCTGCGGTGCTCGTACCGTTGGCCGTGATGGCATGGTGGCAGCGGATCGACGCCCGCGCAACCTATTCGCTCCGCTGGCCGGGGTCATCCGGAGGCCGCGTCGCGGCGACCATCACAGCCGCCATCCTCCTCGGAGTGGGCCTCTTCCTGGCGGGCGCGGCCGCGGCGCTCGCCGCGTGGGGGGGCGATGTCTCGGCGGAGGCGCGGGTGCTCGCCGAGCGGCTCGTGGCGCTCGTCCGCGGGGCGCCTGCCTGGCACGGCGTGCTGCTGCTGGCGGTGATGCCGGCCGTCTGCGAAGAGCTTCTGTTCCGCGGCTGGGTGCTCTCGGCCTTGGCGGGTGAGCGACCATCGAGACAGAGGGCGGTCGCCGCCGTCGTCGTGCAGGCTGCGGCGTTCGCCGCCTTCCACCTGCTGCCCGAGCGGATGCCGCAGACGTTCGCCATGGGGCTGGTGCTCGGCTGGATGACGCTCGCCACCCGGAGCCTCCTTCCGGCCGTGATCGCCCATGCCGCGCACAACGCCACTCCGGTCATACTGGTCGCGACCGCGACGGCAGACGACCTCGCGTCGCTGGAGATCGCCGGTGTCGGAGGGCTTCCGCCCTGGGCCATCGCGGCAGCCTGCGGATGCCTGATCGGTGGCGGCGCGATCCTCGCCGGGGCCCTGCAGGGACGCACCAGGAGCGACTCATGAACGGAAGCGATGGTCGGTGGACGAGGCGATCATGGATCGGGGGAGTGGCCGCGGTGGGCTGTGCGATCGCGGCCCTCACGGGCAGCGTGCAAGCCGAGCCGGGCGGTGCGGCCGCCGCGGCGACCGGCGGGAGCGGGCCCCGCGTCTTGAAGGTAGCGGTGATGCCGATCGCTCCGGTGGTCGAATGGACGGCCGCTCGGCCCACGGGCGCGATGATCGACATCTGGAACGAGTTCGCCCAGCGGCTCGGAGTGACCTCGGAGTTCGTCCGCGTCAACACATTCCTCGAACTGATGAAAATTGCAGAGGATGGCAAGGTCGACGTCGCGCTCGGTCCGCTGGCCATCACCGAGGAGCGCGAGCGAATACTCGACCTCACGCACCCCATCGTCCACTCAGGTCTGCGGATCGCCGTGCGGCAGAAGAACGACACCGGATTCATGGCCGCGATCCGTGGGATGCTGTCCTGGAGGCTGCTCCAACTCGTCGGGGTCGTGCTGGCCCTGGGGCTCGTTTCAGGCCACCTGCTCTGGTGGTTCGAGAAGGGGCACAACCCACGGTCGTTTCCGGAGGAGTATCCGCGGGGCGTGATCGAGGCCATGTGGTGGATCGTCTCGACGATCGTCACGGGGGGCTGCGACGACAAGCATGTCGACGGTCCGCTCGGGCGGCTCATCGCCTTCCTCTGGATGATCGGCGGCATGGGACTGATCGCCACCTTTACCAGCGTGCTCACCTCCACCATGACGGCGGACAAGGTGACGGGTGTGATCCACGGTCCGCGGGATCTCACGGGCCGGGTTGTCGGCTGTCAGGCCGCCGGAGTCACGGTGCAGACGGTCCGGCAGCGGGGTGGCCTGCCGCAGGAATACACCAGTATGCGCGACGCGATCGCGGGGCTCGAGATGGGCATGGTGGAGGCGGTCGTCGGCGAGAGTGAAACGCTGATGTACCTCGTCAATGAGTTGGCGAGTGAAGACGTGAAGATCGTCGGCCCGATGTTCGAGTCGTTCGACTATGGCCTGGCCCTGCCGAACAGGAGCCCGTTCCGCGAGAGTCTCAACGCGGTGATCCTGCAGACCCGCGAGGATGGCACGATCACCCGCATCAGGGAAAACCTGCTCGGGAAGCACGACTGAATCGCAGGCGACGACCGCGGCCGGGGGCCGATCGGCCAATTTCCGCTTTTCTTGACTTTCAGGAAAAGTGCGGGAAATACCCACTGTCGGCAGCGCCGTTCCTCCGGTTGCAACCGCCGCTGTCGAGCCGTATGCTAAAATCTAGATTGCGCATACATGACTCGCGCGACGGATCGCGGTTGCTTCGAGTTTTGACCGTTGTGCGGGCCTCGACGATGCACGGTTGATCTATCAAGAGACAAACGAAGGGGGGAGTGGGCCTTGGGAATTCGCACGCGGACTCGGCC
>JBPCTA010000220.1:0-3459 GCA_051006595.1 Pirellulales bacterium | reverse complement strand
TTCCTGAGGAGGGTGCGATCCGCGCCGCGGCGTTCTACGACAAGCTCCTCGACTTCCAGCCAACGACGCCGGCTGAGCAGATTCTCCACGCTGAGGTCCTGCGGCAGCTGAACGAGTTTCTCGAGGCTCGGCAGTTGCGGCTCTTCTCCGTCAAGTCGTCGCTGCCTGCCTCGATGTGGTACGTGCTGATCCTGGGCGCGATCCTCAACATTGCGATCTGTTGGCTCTTCGACATGCGGTTTCTCACGCAACTGCTCCTCGGAGGCATTCTGGCGGCGTACCTCGGCACGATGATGCACCTGATCTTCGACATGAATCAGCCCTTCCGAGGTGACGTGAGCATCTCGGCGGAGCCCTTTGAAGTTCTCTACCAGCGGATGGAAGACGAATGAGCGACACACCCCAGCGCGGGCTCTCCCGCCGCGACGCCCTCCGCCGGGGAACAGCGGCCACGCTCGCAGCGGCCCGGGTCCTGTCGCCGGCGCTCTTCGCCGGCTGCTCGCTCGGCATCCCCCCACGCGCGAAGACGGTGAACGTGGGTCTCCTCCACTCGCAGACCGGGCCGCTGGCCATCAGTGCGACGGGGCTCCGCGACATCGAACTCCACGCCTTCGAACAGATCAACGCGGCCGGTGGGCTCCTCGGTCGGCAGATCGTAGCTCGGGCCCCCGACCCACGCTCGCAGGTGGCCCTGTTTCCGAAGCGGGCCCGACGACTCCTCGAGGATGGCGCCGTCGCGGTGTTCGGCTGCTGGACGAGCACCAGCCGCAAGGCAGTGCTGCCGATCTTCGAAGAGGCGAAGAAGCTGCTCTTCTATTCGGTCCAGTACGAGGGCAACGAGTCATCCCCGTTCGTGGTCTACGGCGGCATGGTGCCCAACCAGCAGATCCTGCCCGCGCTCGATTGGCTGGCGAGCGCGGCCGGCGGACTCAAGAAAAAGGTATTCCTCGTTGGCTCTGATTATGTCTATCCGCGAACGGCGAACTTCATCGTGAAGAAGTATCTCGCGACGAAGAGCCTGAAGCCGGTGGGCACCGCCTACGTGCCGCTCGGCGATCGCGACTTCGCCGGCATCGTGAAGCAGATCCAGGAATCCGGCGCTGACTGCGTGCTGAGCACCGTCAACGGCGACTCGAACCTCGGTCTGTTTGCGGCACTGGCCGAGGCGAAGGTCGATCCCACGAAGCTCCCGGTCGTCTCCACGAGCATCGCCGAAGACGAGCTGCGGAGCCTGCGTCCCGAGCAGGTGCAGGGGCACTACGCCGTCTCGTGCTATTTCCAGAGCCTCGACACACGGGCCAACCGCGAATGGGTTACGGGCTTCCGCCGGGAGTTCGGCCACGACCGCGTCACGGGCGATCCCATGGAGCCTGACTGGTGCCTGGTGCACCTCTGGAAGCAGGCGGTCGAGAAGGCGGGCTCCTTCGAGACGGAGGCCGTGCGGCAGGTGTTTCGCGAGGGCCTCGAGTTTGCCGGCCCGGGCGGCCCGGTTCGCCTCGATCCCAAGACGCAGCACACGACGAAGTTCTGCCGAGTTGGCCGCATCCGCGGCGACCGGCAGTTCGACATCGTGCACACTTCGCCGGCTCCCATCGATCCCGAGCCCTATCCGGAGATCGCCTTTCCCGGCTGGAGCGTCGACTGGACCAAGGGGGGCATCACCCGGGGTGCGGAGGTCGATATCGATGGCGACGTTTGAGGTCGAACACACCGAAGGCATGCGGTGGGTGAAGGTCGGACTCGACGATGACGACGTCCGGGCTGAACGGGGGGCGCTCAACCACTTCAAGGGCTCGATCTCGATGGATGTGCCCTTCCCGAGCCTCAAGGCCTGGTGGGTGTCGCTGTTTTCCGACGAGTCGCTCCTACGGCCACGGTTCAGTGGCACCGGAACCGTTTATCTCGACTCCTCGTTCGGCGGCTTCCACATCATGCCGATCCGGCCAGACGAGCGGTGGATCCTCGACATGAAGTGCTTCTGGGCGAGCGACGGCGAGGTGAAGCTCTCGGTGCACCGCGAGCGGATGTGGACCGCCTATTGGGCCGATCAGGGATTCTTCTGGTACAAGACCGCGGTCAAGGGCGACGGGCAGGTGGTGCTGTCGGTTCCGGGACCGATCGAAGAGGTCGAACTCACGAACGACCAGATGATCGTTGATGGGCCGTTCGTCGTCGCCCACACCAGCGGCATTACGCTCTCGATCCGCCGGCCCGCACAGTCGTGGCTGAGCTACTGGTTGTCGGGCCAGAAACTCGCCTCCTGCTACCGCGGCACCGGCAAACTCCTCCTCTGCACCACGCCCTACTGGCGGGCCAGAATGAACACCGATCAGACCACGGCGGCCGCGGGCTGAGGCCGACTCGCGGCTGTGGTGACCGCACGGGTTGCGGGAGCCTCGTTTCCTGCGATAGTTCCGATTGTCTGCGATCTCCCCGCCCGCCCCGTGAGCCCCCCGCCATGAAGATCCACGAGTTTCAGGCCAAGGACCTACTCCGTGCCGCCGGCGTGCCCGTGCTCGCCGGACGCGTCGCCCGCACCCCTGCCGAGGCCGCTGCCGCATTCACCGCGCTGGGCACGCCCGTCTGTGCCGTGAAGGCGCAGATCCATGCGGGCGGTCGCGGCAAGGGGAAGGTGCAAGGAGGCGAACAGCGGGGCGTCGAACTCGCGAAGACCGCCGCCGACGCGGAACGGATCGCGAAGGGTCTGCTCGGCAACACGCTCGTGACCATCCAGACCGGTCCCGAAGGGCAGGTGGTGCGGCAGGTGTTCGTGGAGAGCGGCTGCGCGATCGAGCGGGAGCTCTACTGCGCCGTGCTCGTCGACCGTCGCGTGGGCTCGCCCGTGCTGATCTCGAGCACCGACGGCGGCATGGACATCGAGGAGGTGGCGGCCAAGACGCCGGAGCTCATTCTCAGCGAAGCCTTCGATCCCGACCGGGGGCTCGGGGCCTACCAGGCCCGGGTCCTCGCCTCGAAGCTCGGCCTGCCCACGGCAAGCTGGCGGCATGCCGAGACCTTCTTCCGCCGGCTCTGCAAGGCGTTCGTCGATCTCGACGCCTCGCTCCTCGAAATCAACCCGCTGGTGCTCACGAAGGACGGCTCGCTCGTCGCGCTCGACGCCAAGATGACGTTCGACGACAACGCGCTCTTCCGCCACCCCGCCCTCGCGGCCCTTCGCGACGAGGCCGAAGAGGATCCGGCCGAGACGCGGGCCGCGGCCGCCGGCCTCTCCTACGTGAAACTCAGCGGCACGATCGGCTGTCTGGTCAACGGCGCCGGCCTCGCCATGAGCACGATGGACCTCGTGAAGTATCACGGCGGCGAGCCGGCCAACTTCCTCGACGTCGGCGGCGGTGCCGACGTGAAGGCCGTGACGGAGGCCTTCCGGATCATCCTCTCCGACCCCCACGTCAAGGCGATTCTGGTCAACATCTTCGGCGGCATCATGCGGTGCACGAC
>JBPCTA010000219.1:0-2897 GCA_051006595.1 Pirellulales bacterium | reverse complement strand
GACCGCTTCGTGAGATGGGCAAACCAGTTGATCTCGACCGGCGTCCAGGCCTTGAGGTGGAGCGTGGGATAGGCGTCGTGCAGGATGCGGATGATGTCGAGATACCAGTCGTAGTCTTTCTGGTGATGCAGCCCGCCCACGATGTGCATCTCGGTCGAGCCGGCATCCACCGCCTCGCGGCCACGGGCCAGGATCTGCTCGTCGCTCATCGTGTAGCCGCGGGACTCGCGGAGATCCGCCCTGAAGGCGCAGAACGTGCAGCGGTAGACGCAGACGTTCGTGGGATTGAGATGGGTGTTGATGTTGTAGTAGCCGAAGTTGCCGTTCTTCCGCTCGCGGACGATGTTGGCAAGTTCGCCCAGTTCGTGCACGTCGATCGACTCGTCCCAGAGCCCCTCTGCTTCGACCGCATTGAGACGCTCACCGGCCTCGACTTTTTCGCGGATCGGATCGAGGGAAGGCTTGACGGCTCGAATCATGGCAACCTGGCAGTCTGGGGGGAGGAAGGAGTGGGGTTTGGCGGCGGAACGGCATCACCAGAACCGCACCGGGCCGATTTTTGCAACACGATCGCCAAAAGGAGGGTTTTTCGCGGGTGTTGCTGCTACCACCAGAGGTCGGCAGCGATTGCGGCAAGTAGGATCAGGCCGATGGCGGCGTTGGCCGAGAAGAACGCCTGGTTGACCCGCGAGAGATCGTCGGGCCTGACGAGCGCATGCTCCCAGACGAGCAGGGCTGCGATTGCGGCATAGCCGATCCAGTAGATCCCGCCGAGTTCGGGCACCACGAGGGGGAGAGACGAGAGCAGCAGCATCGTGACCAGGTGAAACCACTTCGCCAGCCGCAGCGCCCGGGGCACACCCAGCCGGGCAGGGATGCTCTGCAGGCCGTGGGCCGCGTCGAAAGCGGCGTCTTGGCAGGCATAGATGATGTCGAAGCCGGCCACCCACGCCATCACGGCGAGGCCGAGGATCGCCGCCGGGAGGATGTCGGCCGGATCCTGCATCAGCGTCTGGCCGCGGAGGGCGATCCAGGCCGCGACCGGCGCGAAGCCGAGCGCCGCGCCGAGCCACACGTGGGCGAGCATCGTGAACCGTTTGGCGTAGCTGTAGCCGAGGAGCCACGCGAGCACCGGCACCGCGAGCACCAGCGGCAGCCAGTTGGGCAGGAAGAGCAGGGTGGAGGCGATGAAGGCCGCGGACGATCCGACCACGAGCAGCAGCACTTCACCCACGCCGATGTCGCCGCGGGGGAGATGCCGCGCGGCCGTTCGCGGGTTGGCGGCGTCGATCGTGCGATCGACGAGCCGGTTGAAGGCCATGGCGGCGGTCCGGGCCGTGACCATGCAGAGCAGGATGCCCGCGGCCCCGCGAGCAAACCCGGCAGGAGATTTGAGGGGAAGCCCCGCGTCGCCCCCCCAGCGGATCGCGATCAGGGCCGCGATGATCGCGAAGGGCAGGGCGAAGATCGTGTGGCTGAACCGCACCAGTTCGAAAAAGCTGCGAAGCCGCGGCGCACGGGATTCGGAAACGGCTGTGGCCATCAGGTGGCCTCGCCCCAGCGACGGATGAGGGCGTTGGCAACGCCCAACTGATCGCAGATCCGGGCCACGATGAAGTCGACGAGATCGGCCACGCTCGCCGCCCCGTGGTAGAAGCCCGGCGCCGCCGGCAGCACCACGGCGCCCGCCTCGTGGATCGCCTGCATGTTTTTGAGTTGCGGGAGCGAGAGCGGCGTCTCGCGGGGCACCACCACGAGTTTTCGCCGCTCC
This sequence comes from Pirellulales bacterium, assembly GCA_051006595.1. Classification (GTDB taxonomy): domain Bacteria; phylum Planctomycetota; class Planctomycetia; order Pirellulales; family UBA1268; genus QWPN01. The sequence continues at coordinate 1,126 of JBPCTA010000219.1, read as the reverse complement.
TTCAAATGAACCTCCGCGGCCCGATGGATCAGGTTTTCGCCCATCGAATGGGCGATGGCCGAGAGCGTGCTGCCGCTGCACGGGCAAACGACCATCGCCGAGGTCAGAAACGACCCACTCGCGATCGGTGCCATCAGGTTCTTGTGGTGGTGGTAGTGGAGGATGCCGGTCTTGGGGGCGGGGCGGCCGAGCAGGGCGGTCAGGTCGAATCGGTCGAGATCGATCTGTCGGCCGAGCTCCTCGGCGATCACGGCCTGGCCCGATGGGCTGATCGCAAGGTGCACCTCGCGGTTCGCCTCCAAGAGCACCTCGAGCAGTCGCACGGCGTAGGGTGCGCCGGAGGCGCCAGTGATGCCGACGACCAGTGGAGGAATGGCGGCCATCGCGTCAGGCTCCCCGCGTGGCGACTGAGAGCGTGGCGATGCCGAACGTCAGTGGGATTTGCTCGACGCGGTCGAAGCCCGCGGCCCTCACGAGAGCCGCGAGGGCGGCCCCCGACGGAAACTCCTCGACGCTCTGGTTGAGGTAGCTGTAGGCGTCGGAATTGTTTCGTGCGACCGCGTTGCCGAGCCACGGCAGCACGTTGCGGAAGTACCAGAGGTAGAACGTCCGCACGACCGCATTCCGCGGCAGTGAAAACTCGAGGATCGCGAGCCTGCCGCCCGGCTTGCAGACGCGAGCCATCTCGGCGAGCCCCTGAGCCGTGTCGGCGATGTTTCGCAGACCGAAGGCGACGGTCACGACGTCGAACGCGGCGGTCGGAAAGGGGAGTGCCATCGCATCGGCCTCCACCCATTCCACGGGCACGCCGGTGCGTGCCGACTTCTCGACCCCGCGGTCGAGCATGGGGCGGCAGAAGTCGCTGCCCACCACGCGGACGCCCGGCCCGCCCTTCCGCGCGTAGACCAGCGCGAGATCGCCCGTGCCGGTGCAGACATCGAGCACCGCGCCCGAGGCGGGAGGAGGCACGCGGTTGACCGTGACATGCCGCCACCAGACGTCGATGCCCCCGGAGAGCATCCGGTTGACGAGGTCGTAGCGGGGCGCGATCTCGGCGAACATGCCCTGCACGCGGGAGCCGCTCTTGTCGACGCCCGAGGGAACGTCGACCGCGAGGCTGCCTGAG
>JBPCTA010000218.1:0-3661 GCA_051006595.1 Pirellulales bacterium | reverse complement strand
CGGGCGATCCGCCGTTCACCCCCGACGGCGTCGCGTGGTACCCTTTCGCCGGCGTGATTCGTGGTGTTTTGGTGGGTCTGGAGCGGAGGCATGTCGATGACGGGCTTGTGGCGTGGCGTGCGGTCGCTGATAAGCGCCGCGGCGTTCGGCTTGCTGAGCATGGCCGCGACGCGTGGCGAGGATCTCGTACTCGTGTCGATCACCGGGCCGCTCGTCGGCCGGGTTGGAGAGCGGGTTTCGTTCGAGGTCGAACTCGTCAACCGTTCGGGCAAGCCGCTGCAGAAGCTGCGGGTGATCGACTATTTCGACAAGGGCTTCCACCACGACGCCTCGGCGAGCCCGATCGAGCAGAAGGGCACGATCGATCTCATGCCGGGCACCGCCCGAAGGCTGACGCTCGACTTCCTGCTCGACGAGCCCGGCCGGCAGTGCCATCGTGTCGAACTCCTCGATCAGTCGCACATTTTTGTCGGCGGCGCGACCCACTGCGTCGAGGTGCAGCCGGCCGTGGCGGCCGCCGCGCCTCGGTATGCGACGCCGACCCCCGCGCCAGTCACGCCCCCACCGGTCGCGGTGCCCGCACCAGTCGCGGCCGTGCCTCCCGCGACGGTGCCGCTGGCGGCGGCCACGGTCCCACTGGCCGCGGCCGCCGCGCCGACGCCAGTGCCGATGCCACGACCCACGACAGCCTCGACCATCACCGTGCCGGCCGCGCCGGCGCTGGAGTTGGATCTGCAGGGCCCCGCCGAGGCGCTCTCGGACGCCGTCGTCGAATACGTCGCCGTCGTGAAGAACAAGGGTGCCGGTGCATCGCCACCGACGACGCTCGAGTTTTCCTGGGACGAGCATGTCACGCCACTCGAGGCCTCCGACGGCTACAACCTCGTCGCGTCGAAGGTGTCGTGGAACCTGCCCGCGATCGAGCCGGGCGGGCAGCTCAAGCGGCAGATCAATCTGCGGGCAAAGGCGCCATCCGGGGCCTACCGGGATTCTCCCGCCACGCGGTCGTGCATTCGAGCCGTGCTCGGGGGATTCGGTGGTGGCGCGATGGTGGCCGACGAGGCCTGTGTGATGATCAGCTCCTCGATGCCCCGTCCGAGGGTCCGCACGCCAGCGGAGGCCGGGCTCAAGCTCTCGTTTGCCGATCTGGATGATCCCGTTCGGCTCGGCGACTCCACGACGCTCGTGTGCGTCGTCACCAACGGCGGCACCGAGCCCACTGGACGGCTCGATCTCACGGTGCTCCTGCCCGATCAGGCCCGACTCGATTCCGAGCGAACGACGGCCCGGGTGAGGGTGGATGATTCACGAGTGTCGTTCGACCCGCTTCAGGCGATTCCTCCGGGCGGCCAGCGGTCGTTCGAGATCACCTACCGGCTGCCGGCCGGGGGCACGGGCCGGGCCTCGGCGATCCTCTCGAGTACCGAACTCGACGGCACGGTCGAGCGGAACTGCCAGACGACCTTCCTGGAACCGTAGCTGGATCCGTAGCTGAAGCCGTAGACCACATCCCATCGATGGGAAGCGTCGCCGCGGCAAACCGGGACGGGTAGGCGAGGGGGTAGGCAAACGCCAAGGCCGCCGCACGACCGGCAGCGGCACCGCAATCGCGCCGGTCGGATTGGCACTGTGCCGGATCCTGGGATCCGCGATCAACGTCGCGTCGCTGGCCGGACGATGAGACCCTGCGGAGGCAGGCATGCTCGTCGTCACGTCCAACTGGGCTCTCGGAGATGCCACGCTCTTCCGCGGAGGCGGCTGGCAGGCCGCCCTGCCGGGAGCCGTGCATCGCGCCGCGATCCGCGGCGGCTTTCGTGACGACGGCACCTATCGTCCGATCGAGTCGCTCGATCTCGTGATCGCCGGGGACACGTTTGATTGGCTGGCATCGGCCGCCTGGTGCGGCCGATCGCGGCCCTGGCACTCCGGCGGCCACGCGCGGGAAACGCTCCTCGGGATCGCGCACGGCTCGCTCCGGTCGGCTCGGAGGCTGCTCGCCACGGTGACTCGGTGGGCTGATCGGGGCCTGGCGGTGCCAGCCGCCGATACCCGTAGCCGCCCGGCCGGCAGGGAGGTCACGGTGCCGGTTCGCGTGACGCTGCTGGCAGGTGATCGCGATGCCGCGCTTGCCGACGTCGCCCGGCATCTGCCGCGACAGCCCTTCGCCATCGGCGAGTCGTGGTCGGATGACACGCTGACGATCCGCCACGGCCACGACCTTGATCCCGCATGCCGCCGAGCCGACGACGAGGATGCGAGATCGTCCGGGGGCAGACCGCCCACGCTTGCTGAAAGCGTGGGCATCGATCTGGTGGTCCGGTTTGCCGCGGCGGCCCGGCGGCGGGTTCCGGAACTGCCCGGAATGGGGCGGCTGCTCCGCGGCCTGGCCTGCGCAAAGCCCGTTGATCTGCCCTTCACGATCGCCACGTGGCGGGCGGACGTCGAGGGCGACAGGCCTGGGTGTGTCGAGCAGGCCCGCGTGATTTCATCGACGTGGCGGCGGGCGGTGGCGGAGTGGTTGAGCGAGGCCCGCCGAGAGGTCCCCGCCTGCGAGGTCGAGTTCGACGCGGTTCACTGCCTGGCCGCGTGGCTCGATGGAGCGTTTCGATCGAACGACGAGCCGGTCATCGTGCCGGCCGGCATCCAGCGACTCCGCGGCAGGGCGGCGTTTCCCGTCGGAGTGCCGCCAGCAGCCGATCCCTCCGAGGGCGGTCCACGGCTCGTCGTCGGCCACTTCGACCATGAATCGGTCGGGCTGCGGGAATCGTGCGGACTCGAGCCGACGCCGACGGTCATGGCCGTGCGGCGTCGACCGTCAGGGTTTTGCTGGGAGACGATCATGGCCGGGGAGCACCGGCCGTCGATCGTCACGATCGCTCCATCCGGGTGGGATCGTGGCGGTGCGGTCGTCGATGCGGCATGATGCCGGTGGCGATTCCGCCCCCCAAGGACTCGATTCAATGCAGGACGATGTGCTGCCGACCGGGGTGGTCTACGCCTTCGACATCACACTGCACGCTCGCCCGAGCGATGTCGGCGTGGGCGATCTGCTCACCGATGCCTGGGGCACGTGGCCGTCGTTGATGGTCTCGAAGCCGGCGCTTTCCGCGGCCATGGCAATCGACTTCGACACGGCGCTCGAGGCGCTCGCCGCGATCGAGCGGCTCTATGTCGAGCCCGACGGCTCCTTCGTCTGGACGAGTTCGCGGGATGCGGCGGTTGGCGGCGGAGGGCGGGCATGGTGGCAGGTCGATGGCAATGCCTTCGAGAAGGACGGCCGCGTGCTGCTGGTGGATCTCAAGGGCAGCTGCCCGCCGCCGGAGTTCGATCGCCTGCTGGCCGCGTTTGGCTGGCCGGTTCAGCCGCTGATGATGCAGGTCGTGCGATCGGCCGCCTTTCTCGATGAGGCGACCTTCCGGCGGCACGCCCTGGCGCGGGGAATTGGCGGGGACGGGGAGATCCTGCGGCCGGCGTGAAGGTGGGGTCGTGGCGGTTCTGCCGAGGTGTGCCGGACCCGCCCGGTCGCGACGGTACACTCGGTCGATAGAGTTCGAGGATGCCGGCTGCGTGCCGGTGGCGGTGGTGCGGTTGGGTTTGTCCGGGAGACAACAAGATCATGGCGCTGCGGCAAGTGGGTGGCCGGCTCGATCACGGGCTGAGG
>JBPCTA010000217.1:0-3101 GCA_051006595.1 Pirellulales bacterium | reverse complement strand
CGCCTTGTCGTAGTAGAACCCGCCCCAGCGGACTCCCTTGGGCTTGAGGTTCTGCCGCCAGTACTCCTTCACCTTCGCCCGCTGTGCCGCCCGGGTGAACTCCTGCTTGGCGGTCGAATGCCGGCCGTACCCGTAGCAGACCGGGGTGTCCGTACCCATCAGTTGAACCTCCACTGATCGGCCCGCAGATTCACGCCGTCCAAGACTTCCTCGATCCGGTGCCTGGCCGTCACGCTCTCGGGCCACTTGCATCCGGAGAACGAATCGAACAGGAGTTGCCGCTGTTCCCAGTTGGCGTCGTGCATGACGGTGTTGCACAGCACCATCAAGATGGCCACGATCAGCGGATCTCCCTGGCACCGGGCGTAGGCCGGATCGTTTTGCAGTTCCCGTCGGATGTCCTCGATGTGCTTGGCAAGGAGCATGGCGCTCCGGGCTGCGATGTTGCGGCTGTCGTTGTTCATGGCTGTCCTTTCGTGTGAATGACCCGCCGGGACACGCTGTCCCGACACCCTATCCCTCCCGGCACCCCACCTATCACTGATCTATGGGGCCGGCCGACCCTCAGATTTCCCGTGTTTCCGGTGGTAGCGGACCAACCGTGCATACTTGGCGACCTTCCCCCGGGCGATGGTTCGCCGGCGCCGCCAGGCTGTCAGTTCCCGCTCGTACCGGGCGAGTTGCCCCTCCGGTTCCCGGCGGGCGGCCGGCAGCGCAGCCATCGCCTCGATCCCCGTCCGCAGCGGCTCGACGTCGATGGGCAGGGCGAGCGTTGACCACGTTCGAGCGTCGGCCGGCTGGCGGTAGATGTGCCGGGCCAGGAGTGGCACGTACTTGCGGCGCAAGAGCCTGAGCAACTCCCGGCGAACGTACCGTGAAGTGAGACGCGTGAACTTGGGCATGGTCAGTCCTCCCCTACGGTGAGCAAGGCACAGATGATGAAGAGCGCAACGACCAAGACGATGTGGCTAACCCGCATACTCTGAGCCCTCCCAGCACTTCACGACCCGCGCCCATTCCGGCGGCGGGTAACTCGACAGGTTGTTCTCGACCATCGCGACCACGAGCCGGGCCCGCGTCTGCTTGCGGGGCCAGTTCGTCTCGCCGTCGGTGATGCACACGATGCAGTCGGCCTTGAGCGTGTCGGCGTACTCGATGGCCTGATCCATCCGGGTTCCGCCGCCGCCGTCCCACGAGAACTGGGAGAGCGACGAGAGCCGGCGGTCGGACTGCGCCTCGGTGTCGAAGCAGATCACTCGGGGCCGATGCACCCGCCGCATCCCCTGCGCCACCGCACTGGCGGCACGGTCGATGTACGGAGACATTGACCCGGAGGTATCGACGATCACCGCACACTCCGGGGCCAGCCGCACCACACCACGCAGTCGAGCGCAGTTGGCCGGCTGCCGGCGGGACATGCGGCGGTAGGTGAAGTCGTCGGTGCCGAGCGGACTGGCGACAGACCGGGCGACGAGGGACTTCAAGATCTCGAAGGGATCGGGACACCTGCCGAGCCGCTTGTCGATGGCCCGCCTGAGAATCCCGGGCGTCGAGCCGGGGCTCGTGGACTCCTGCTGCTCGATGGCCTCGGCCACCTGGGCCAACTTGGCATCGAGGCTCATGGGATTCCCCGGACGTTCACCGTCCCGGGGCACACCATCGGCACAGGATCCACCGAACGGCGGCGGGTCGGGGTCGTCGAGGTTGTGCCGCAGGACGTCGGCGTAGCCCTCGGTCGTGAGCCCGTGGCTCATGCCGGGGATGTGCCGGTACTGCGTCCAGTTGAGAATCCCCTCCGGCTCCCACGCTCCCGCATCCCGGGAGAGCGCCTGCTGGATGCAGAGGTCGGCCGCGACGTTCCAGATACGGAGGTCGCGATCCGACGGCTCGGGAACCCATGCGGCCCGGCGCTTGTGGTGGGACAGGGCCAGATGAAAACACTCGTGGAGCAACGCGTAGGCGAGCTGCTCAGTCGAGAGCGTGTCGAGGAACGCCGGGTTGAAGTAGCACCGCCCGCACTGATCCACGGCGAGCGTCTCGCACTGCTCGGACGGCCGGCAGGGCATGGAGAACACGAGCGCCGAGAGGTACGGGAACTTCCGCCGGCAGAGGTCTTTGGCCTTGAAGATCCGCTTGATGTGCTTGTTCATCAGACGGCCCCCATCACAGCGGACACGACCTTGCCGTACCGGGCGGCGAGCTTTTCCGACGGGCGATACTTCGGGAACATGGGCTTCAAGGCAGAGAGAGACGGAACGGCCGCATCGGGCAGGTCGTTCTCCGCCAGATGCACCATCACTTCCACGGCCCGGTCGAGCACGGCGGTGTCGACCTCCGCATCCTTGCGCCGCTCGTCCAGGTGCATGACGATCGCACTGGGCAGGGAGATGAGCCGGTCGATCTGCGAATCGGTGACGACCACCTTCTCGGTGCCGGAGAGAATCGCCTCGACGTCGTGCATGGCGATCGAATCGACCCGCGCCATGAGTTCCGCCGACGCACCAGTACCGACGATCCCCGCACCCAACTCCGCCCGACATTCATCGAGCAGCCCGACACTCTCGGCGGCGGCGAGGCACTTGGCGAGGTTCCACCAACTCCGGGGAGTGGGAAACGCGAGCGTCCCTTCGTGAACCTTCTCGGTGTTGGCGAGCGTCGGCTTGTTGCGCACGAGGCCGGAGATCAGCCCGCCCCACTTGGGCAGCAGGAACGAGTAGTCACCCACCACCGGGAAGTCGGCCGGCACGGGGAAGTTGCCGCCGTTCCTGAGCCCCTCGTGCCAGAGTCCCGAAGGAAAGACCCAGTCGTGGTGGTAGAGGCGGTTGCAGATGGACGGCTCGAGAGGCGAACCGTTGGGAGCCAACTCCGGGGGATTGGCCGCAGCAGAGACGATCGTGGTGGGATGAAACTTGAGGCTCCCCACCCGACGCTCGTTGAAGCACGACAGGAGCGGCGGACGCATCTGCGTCTGGGCGCTCGTGAGTTCGTCGACGAACAGCCACCGATTCGCGAGCAGGAGATCGTGCATCCACTCCATCGGCACCATCCGGCAGAAGCCGGTCGTGGTGTCGTGGTACGGGATGCCGCCGATGTCCTCGGGA
>JBPCTA010000216.1:0-3406 GCA_051006595.1 Pirellulales bacterium | reverse complement strand
ACTTTTTGCAGTACGCGAACGTTGCCCGGCCAGTGGTAGGTCCTGAGCACCTGGTAAACGTCGGTCGAAAGCCCGCCGACCGTCCGCCCCATCTCCTGGGCCGCCTTGTTGGCGAAGAACTCAGCGAGCAGACCGATATCGTCTCCCCGCACCCGCAGCGGCGGCAGGTCGATCCGCACCACGTTGATTCGATAGAAAAGGTCACGGCGAAACTCGCCGCTCTCCACCATTTTGTCGATGTCGCGAGAGGTTGCCGCGACCACGCGGACATCGACCGCGTTTTCCTGACGGGCTCCCACCCGGCGGACCCGTCGCTCCTGCAGCACGCGAAGAAGCTTCGCCTGGAGCGGCAAGGGGAGCTCCCCCACCTCGTCGAGAAACAGTGTGCCACCGTCGGCAAACTCGACCAGGCCCATCCGGCGGGCGTCGGCACCGGTGAAGGCGCCCCGCTCGTGACCGAAGAGTTCGCTCTTGATCAGCGCGTCGGGAATGGCCCCGCAGTCGACCGGCACAAATGGCCCTTCGGCGCGGCGGCTGCGGGTGTGGATCGCCCGGGCCACAAGTTCCTTGCCCGTTCCCGTCTCACCGGTCACGAGCACATCGACCGAACTGGCGGCCACCCGATCAATGATCGAGTAGACCTGCTGCATCGCGGAACTCTCACCGAGAAAATCGGCGAACGAGTAGGGACGTTCGACCGCCCGCCGCAGCACTTCCTCGGCGGCCCGCCGGCGGGAGTTTCGCAGGAGGCGTTCCAGCGCATCCTCGAGATCGGTCTCGACGCGGGCAATGTCGAGGTAGTCGCCCGCTCCAGCCTGGAGGCAGGCCCGGGCGGTGTCCACATTCGGCTTCGGGTCGATCACCACCATCGGAAGCTGCGGGTCGGCCTTGCGGAGCGCTGTGTAGAGCACATCGGCCGAAGGACCCGAGCGGGCCGTGACCACGCCGAGATCCCAGGAGTCGCGGGACAGCGTGGCGAGCGCCTTGTCGAGCGATGTCTCGATCCGCACTTCGAGCGGCTGCAGACGGGCAGCGAGCCTCGCGTAGGGCAGGGCGGAGCCGCCGGCAGAATCGACGATGATGATACGGGGCTGCTGCACGAATCGAGCCTCGGGCGCATCCGGCCGCCAACCGTGCGCCTCTTGGCGAAAGTATGCAGGGGTTGTCGCTGCGGGGCAACCCGCCTCACGACTTTCACGGCCATCTGCCTCTGGTACATTTTGGGGAAGTTTTAGGTTTTTTTCGCGGTGGTTTTTCACGTCGCTCCGGAGAGCATGCACGCATGGCGATCGACACTTACGCTCCCTGCCCCGGCGGCACCGGCAAGAAGATCAAGTTCTGCTGCGCCGAACTGGTGGGCGACCTCGAACAGCTCGACACGCTCATCGAGGGCGATCAGATCTCGGCGGCGCTCGATCAGGTGAAGCGACTCGAGGAACGGACTCCGGGCCGCGCCTGCCTGATGGCGACCCGCACGAAGCTCGAACTCGCATCGAAGCGATATGCGGAGGCGGTGACCAGCAGCCGGGCCTTCCTCAACGCCTTTCCGCAGAATCCGCTCGCGCTCGGGCAGGCTGCGGTGACTGATGCGATCTCCGGGCGGATGCAGGAGGCGGCCGCCGGCTTCGACAAGGCCCGGGATCGGGCTCGCGAGGCATCGGAGGGCGAGGCACGGCAAATTTCCGAAGAGCTCGTGCGGATCGCCGCCACGCTCGTGCAAGCCGCCGCACAGACGGGGCACACGGGCTTTGCCCAGGGCATCGTCGACTGGCTCGTCGACGCGGCGCTCGGCACCGAGGATGAGCGGCGCATGCTCGCGGCCTTCGTCGGCTCGTCGGGCGTGCCGCCGGCGCTCCGCACCCGGGTGCGGCTCGAAGACCTTCCCGGCGAGTCGCCCTGGCGGGCGGAGTTCGACACCGCGGTCAAGCAGGCACGCGACTGGCGGCTCTCGAAGGCATTGACCGGGTTTCGCAGCCTCAAGGGCGTGGCCGGCGACTCACGGCCGCTGTTCACCAACATCGCGATCGTCTGCGAGATGCTCGCCCTGCCGTTCGAGGCTTCGGAGGCCTGGGCCGCCGTGGCGCGGATCGCAGGCGTTGCAGACGACGACGCGGTCGAGGCCATGGGCCGCGCCATCGCCCTCGAAAACGAGGCCGACCCCGACCGCTCGCCGCTCGTCCGCTTCGCGAGCCGCATTGCCCCCTTGGCCGCACCGGCCGGCGAGGAGGGCACCACCGCGCTCGAACTCGTCGAAGACAAGATCCGCCACGACTCGCATTACGACCAGGCGGCGTTCGATCGCAGTCAGTGGGTCTCGCGAGGCGCTGTGCCACCTCGGTCGGCATGGCGGGTGTACGACAACGGCAACCCGGCAAGACTCCTGGCCACGCTCCTCATCTTCGGTCGGCAGACCGACCGCGAGCCCGAGGCGATCCTGCAGGGCTTCGCGGTGGACATTGATGCCGCCCGGCCGATCGTCGAGAGCCTCTTGGGCTGCACGTTTGCCGCGGCACAGGGGGGAGAGGCCTTGCCGGCCACGTCGCCCACCAACTGGCTGATGGGCAGCCAGTTCCGCATGCGGCCGCCGGGTGCGGCTCCTGCGGCTGCGGCCCCGGGAAGCCCTTCAGTCTTCGACACGCTCCTCGACGAACAGCGGAAGGCCCTCTGGGACCGCTTCTTCGCCATCTGGCCCGACACCCCGTTGCCGGAACTGCTCGGCAAGACGCCCCGCGAGGCGCTCGGCGATCCGCAGGGTGCGAAGCGGGTCGATGCGCTTGTCACCGAAGGTGAGGCGACGTCGCGGCGGCCTGACGCCTGCGAGGCCTGGACGGTGATGCGAGATCGGCTCGGCATGCCGAAGCCAACGGTGATCGAATCGACGAAGCCGCTCGAGGATGGATTGCCTCCGATGCGGTGGCATCGGCTCGCCATGCAGCGGCTCGATCTCGATGAGCTCCGCGGTGTATTCGTGACCGCGGTCGATGCCGGCTTCGAACGGGCCGCCGAACGGGCCGCCGAGGAACTCGCCACCCGGGCCGACGCCACTCCCGCCGACCGCTGGGAGGCGCTCGGGGTGCTCGAAGACCGGGCCACCTCGAGCCTGCGGAAGCTCGAACTCATCGCCCAGCTCCGCACGCTCGCCGCCACGCTCAAGGCCAACGACGGCATGCTCGACGTCGCCGAACTCCGCGTGCGGATGCAGCGGGGCGACGAGGCCGAGATCATGCGGCTCCTGGAGCACGTCCGCCGCGAGCACTCCCGCGACCAGCAGGTGCTGCAGGCCTTCGCCGAGGTGATGATGGAAGCCGGCGTCGACCTGTCGGCGCTCGCCGGGCGGCCGGGTGCCGGCGGGGCATCGATGGGGCCGGCGGGCGGTGCCGGGCAACTGCCGGCGTCGGGCGGGGGC
>JBPCTA010000215.1:0-2710 GCA_051006595.1 Pirellulales bacterium | reverse complement strand
GACGTCATCCGGCAACGCATGACCGAAGACGGACCAGACCACGCCGTCGGCGATGACCGACAGCGTCATCCGGCCTTCCGCAGTGATGATCAGACTCACGTTACGTCCGTTTTCCATGCCGGAGAAAATGTGGTTGCCCTCGGCCTCTTGGACCGTGTCGAGTTTTGTGACTTCGCCACGACGTGACTCAGGCGCCAGGATGGTCAGCTCCTTCTTCGCGGGATCAACGCGGAGAAAAGTGGGGCGATCCCGATCGCCAAGATCGGGAGGCCCTACCGTGCCGTCCTCATCCACCGCAACGGCCGAGGAGACGGAGCAGATCCACGTCTGGCCTGCCCACGTGCTGCCGCACATCACGAGGTTTGCGACCAGGGTCACCATCAGCATCTTGATCGTCATGGTCATCAGAGATTTCCTGAGATTGTAGGGTTGTGTTCGCGTCACGCACGCCATGGTCCTGGGTTCATCGCACCGTGTAGCCCTTGGCCTCCATGGCCGCCATGAAGTTTCGAGTCCAGACGCTGAACTGCTGCTGGTAGGCCGCCACGGCGGCATCGGAAGACCCGCCCGCAGCCTTCACGGCCCGCCGGGAACGCACGCCTCCCGTCAGCCCCAACGACGTGGCGCCGATGGCCGCCCCCTTGCCCGCGTCGCCGGCAACCGCTCCGATGGCGGCGCCCAAGAGAGCGCCTCCAGCTCCACCCCTCACGGCACCACCACGGGCGGCGTTGGCCGACGCCGCCGCAGCATTGCCCTGCTGATCCAGGGCAGCCTTCGCCTGGTAGGGATCCCAGCGGGTCTGCTGGGTGGCCCAGTCATAGGCAGCCGATTCATCCGCCCTCTGCTGTTCCGGGGTCTGACCCTTCGCCGGGAAGATCGCGAGGTTGCCAGGATTGGTGCTGAGAGCGGGGGGGCCGGCCTGGGCCACGGTCGCCACCATCACGACAGCTGCCGCGGTCGTCATCACCACACCACGACCTGTCGTTCGCTGAAACATCGATTGCATCGCGTGCTCCTCCCTCGGTGCCTTGATTGCTTTCATCGCCAGGCGATTGATAACAACCGTTGCGCTCACGCGGGAAGAGGAGTTTCTCAGCATCTCGGGTGCGGCCGTGCCGCGCGGCCTGTGCAGAATTCGCCAAAAGGCGACGTCGCATCAGCTCCTTCAATGCCAATGCGGCGATCTGGCCGCGGACGCGAGCCAGGCATCAAAACTTCTGGATCAGATCGAAGCCAAGCATCGTTTGTTGATTGCTGATGCTGTCGTTGTAGGGAGCCCGCGGGCCCCCGTACGGGCCGCCGAAGAAGTCCCAACGAAACGCGGGCCTCATCAGAAAGTTGCCGGTCGGCGCCCAGTTGGGCCCGATCGTGAGCGAGTAGTAGTTGCCCGGCAGCGGCACATGGTTCGGATTGCTCGGACGATTGAGACCCACTCGCGTGCCGTCGGTGTCTTGAAACCACTCGAACCGCGCACCCCACAGCCAGGTGTCGGTGACACGGTAGTAGAGATACTGGTCGATGCCGGCCCAGAGCGCCGTGCTGCCGTTGGCAAGTCCGTTGGCCTGCGTGCCGAGCCAGTGATGAAACAGGTATTCCCACGAGGACGACGGACGGTATTCGAAGATCAGGCTATACCGCGTGCGGTTGGCGGAGGTGAGCAGCGGCGCTGGCTGAAAGAGCGGTGAGAAATCGTTGCCCTCGTCGCCACTGATGATGGCAAACGAACTGGCGAGCGAGTTGTCGTCGTTCTTGCCGCGGATGCGGCCGAGAAAGTTGGCTTTGCTGTCAGGCGAGGCGAGACCGTTCCAGCCGTTGACAAGGCCGCCGTCGATCTCGACATTGTCCGTCACCTTCCAGTTGACGAGGCCGCCCCAGTGGGTGAATGGCCCGGCGAACTGGTAGCTGTAGCTCTTCATGTAGAAGAAGTTGCCGACCGCGGGCACCCCCTCGTAGCCGACGATCGTGTAGAAGTGGCCGAGCTTCAGCGACAGGTCTTGGCTGCCTGCTTCGGCGTAGAGTTGCGGGATCGCCAGGCCGTAATACTCGCCGCTGTTCCAATCGCGGGTGCCCGGATTCGTCTCCCAGCCGAGCGACATCGCGTTGGGAAAGTCCTCGCCATAGAGCACGTCGGTGCGGGCTCCGATGCCGTTCGAGCCGTCCGTCGGAAGCGTCTGTTCGCCGATAAGGTAGACCTGATTCATCATCGGCTCGTTGGCCCGATCGACGGCGTTGTAGGGGCCGTTGAATTTGCTCGCCGGCACGCCGAAGTTGCCCACGAAGCCGCCATCCATCCAACCGTACACGCCGCCACGGTCTGATTCGCCAAACAGGAACCAGTCCTGACCGGACGGGATCATGCCCGTCATCACCTCATCTGAGAGGACCGGGTCGAACGACTCGAACGCACCGACCTGACCCGGCCCGCCGACGAAGCCCGTTTCCTGGCCGACCGCGAGGACCGCGGATATCAGAGCGATCGCGAGGCCCGCCGCACCACGCACGGCTGGTTGCTGGATGAAATCCATGTCATCTCCGAAGTCTGCCAAGCTTCGGCGCGGGATCGCGGCGAGGAACCGCCTGCCGACTCGATGCCCGCCCCACCAGGCCGAGTGGTCATCGACGGAATGAACCGCATGGCCGTTGCGTCAGGCACGGTCGAAGAAAAGGTCAGGGCTTTCCTCGCCGGATGCCGCGACCGTCATGGTGAGGC
>JBPCTA010000214.1:0-6426 GCA_051006595.1 Pirellulales bacterium | reverse complement strand
GGCAGCACTGGGGCTGATCGTCGGGGGCATCGTGGGCAACCTCTACGACCGCCTGGGACTGCCTGGCCTCGAGTGGCATGCCCCACTCGAACGCCGCGGCCAGGATGTGCTGGCGGTTCGCGACTGGATCCACTTCACGCTACCCGGGGTGATCGACTGGCCGATTTTTAACATCGCCGACTCCTGGCTCGTGATCGGCGCCGGTATGCTCCTGGTCGCATCGTTCGCGGCCCCGCCCTCGGGCGACGGCATCTCCGAGCCCAGGCCCGCCGATTCCGTGACGTGATCCCATGACTCCTTCGCCCGCGCCGAGAGTCGAGGACGTTTCCGCGGCGGTCGCCACCCGGCTCGATGTCGCCCGTGTGGCCTCTCGAGCCGCGGCCGCCGACACTCTTCGCTGGTTCGGCGGCAGCGAGATCGTGGTCGATACGAAGGCCGACAGGTCGCCCGTGACGCAGGCCGACCGCGCCGCCGAGGCCATCTTGCGTCAGCACCTGCTGGCCGCTTTTCCCGACGACGCGTTTCTCGGTGAGGAGACCGGAGCGACCGCCGGCACATCGGGCTACGAGTGGATCGTCGATCCGATCGACGGCACCAAGTCGTTCATTCGCGGCGTGCCCTTGTATGCCACGCTCGTCGGCTGCCGCCTGGCAGGTCGGGGCATCCTCGGCGTGATCACCATCCCGGCGCTCGACGAGACGGTCTACGCGATGCGAGGCGGAGGGGCGTGGCACACACGAGGCAGCGCTGCTCCCGTGGCCGCACGGGTGTCACCGCGACAGTCGCTCGAAGGATCGCTCATCTGTTCCAGCGACTTCACCTCCTTCTCGAGATGGAGCGGCGGCCGCGCCACCGGGCTTGCGGCGCGGCAGCGGCTGGAGGAGGCCTGCGGCGTTGTCCGCACATGGGGCGACGGCTACGGCTACCTGCTGGTCGCCACCGGCCGCGCCGAGATCATGATCGACCCGCTCCTCAACGCCTGGGATGCCGCCGCCGTCGATGTCGTCGTGACCGAGGCCGGGGGCCGATTCAGCGACTGGCACGGCCGCGACACCATTGAGTCGGGAGACGGAATCGCCACCAACTGCCTGGTGCATGCCGACATCCTGCGGCTGCTGTCCGACTCAGACTGATCGCCAGGTGGCCCCAGGAATCGATGACACGCCAGCGGCCACGCAAAGGGAGACCCACCATGCCCCACCTGTTGTTGCTGATCGCCGCCCTCGCCTCCACGTCCGTGATCGTGGCCACCGCCGCCGAACCGGCCCTCCCGGCGTCTCCGAGCCGGCCGAGGAACGTGCTCTTCATCGTGGCCGACGATCTCAACACGATGCTCGGCTGCTATGGCGATGCCGGGGCCAAGACGCCCCACCTCGATCGGCTTGCCGCGCGGGGCGTTCGCTTCGAGCGGGCCTACTGTGCATTTCCGCTCTGCGGCCCCAGTCGCAACTCGTTCCTCACCGGCCTGCATCCCAACGCCACCGGCATCCTTGCCAACGCCCAGGTCTTTCGCCAGACGATTCCCGCGCATCCCAGCCTGCCGGAGCTCTTCCGTCGCCATGGCGGATTCGTCGGCCGCGTGGGCAAGCTCTATCACTACAACGTGCCATCGAGCATCGGCACTGCCGGCCACGACGACCCCGCCTCATGGGAGGCGGCCTTCAATCCGGCTGGCGTCGATCATCTCGAGGAAGAGCCACGAATCTTCTCGCTGCAGCCCCGTCAGTTCGGCGGCACCCTAAGCTGGTATGCCTCGCCGGAGACGGCGTAGATACATACCGACGGGCTCGTGGCCCAGAGGGCCGAACGGATGCTGGAGGAGTGCGCTGCCGATCGGAGCAGGCCGTGCTTTCGCGCCGGCGGCGTCTATCGCCCGCACCCGCCCTACGTCGCTCCGAAGTCGCCCTACTTCGAAATGCATCCCGAAGAGGCGATGCCGGTGGTGACGGGCGTGAAGGAGGATCAGGCCGACATTCCCCCCGCCGCGCTGGCGAGCGGGAAGCCCGAACAAGACACAATGACAGACGATCTCCGGCGGCAGTGCCGGCAGGCCTATCAGGCGAGCATCAGCTTCATGGATGCCCAGGTGGGCCGCGTCATGGCGGCGGTCGATCGACTCGGCCTGGCCGACGACACCGTGATCGTGTTCACGAGTGATCATGGCTACCACATGGGCGAGCATGGGCTGTGGCAGAAAATGAGCCTCTTCGAGGAGAGTTGCCGCGTGCCGCTCCTGATCGTCGCGCCTGGTCTGACAGAAGGCGGCCCGATGAAGGCGGGAAGCGTGGCGGCCGCGCCGGTGAGCCTTGTCGATCTCTATCCGACGATCACCGCCCTCTGCGGCCTCGACCTGCCTCCCCATCTCCCTGGCCAGGACCTGTCTCGAATCCTGGCGAACCCCGCGACCGTCGGCCGCGGCTGGGCGATCACCCAGGTGACCCGCGGCGGCCGCAAGCGGCAGGGAACCCGCGATGCGGCCGAGAACGCGGCACCGACCTTTGGCTATTCGCTCCGCACTCCCCGCTGGCGGTATACGGAATGGGACGAAGGCCACGCGGGCCGCGAACTCTACGATCACGACACCGATCCCCGCGAACTGACCAATCTGGCAGAGTCCCCAGCGCACACCGGCGACGTGGCCGAGCTCTCAGAGCGGCTCCGCGAAGCCGTCGCCACGACATTTCCTCCATCGGGCGAGACCCCAACCCTCCGCCGCGAAACCTGGGGACCAACGCTGTCTATCCCCGGCGGCGGCAAATGATCCAGCCGTCGTCCACCGATTCCGCCGCGCCGCTCGGGCCGCGGGCCCGCCTGGCCGTGCTCGCCGCCGCGTTTCTCGGTTTGCTCTTCGATGGCGTCGAGCTCGGGCTGATGCCGGTGGCATCGCTCTCGGTGTCGCGCAGCCTGCTCGGCGACGCCTTCACGCCCACGCTCGGCGGCGACTGGTTCGCCCGATTCACCGCGGCGCTGATGCTCGGCGCGGCGATCGGCGGCATCCTGCTGGGCAGTCTCGGCGATCGCATCGGCCGCAGCCGGGCGATGGGGGTCAGCATTCTCTTTTATTCCGTCTGCGCCGCGGCTGGCAGCCTCGTGCAGTCCCAGGAGCAGATGCTGCTGCTACGGTTTCTGGTGGGGCTCGGGGTCGGCGGCATGTGGCCCAACGGCATCGCACTCGTCGGAGAGAGCTGGCCCACCGCCTCCAAGGCGACCGTCTCCGGGGTGATGGCCGCCGGACTCAATGCCGGCATCTTCCTGCTCGCCCAGTTGGCCCGCATCTGGCCGATCACGCCCGACTCGTGGCGCTGGATCTTCAGCCTCGCAGGCCTGCCGGCGGTGCTCGGCCTGGTCGTGCTGGCCGCGTTGCCGGAGTCTCCCCAATGGCTGGCAGCCCAGCGACAGCGGACGGAAGCCGTCCTTGGCGGAGTTCGGGCCGCACGGCCGCCCTTGGCCGCTCTCTTTTCGCCGGCGCTCATCCGCACGACGCTCGCGGCGATCCTCGTCAGCAGCATCCCGATGGTGGGCGCATGGTCGGCCAGCAAGTGGATGGTGCCCTGGGCCGATAAGGTCGCCGGTGTCGAGCATGCGTCGTACAAGGCGATCACCCAGGGCTGGTGGGCGCTGGGCTCCGTGCTGGGCAGCTTCACCGGCGCCCAGCTTGTCGGCTGGATGGGGCGACGCAACAGTTATCTCGCGATCACCGCCGGCGCCACCGCGGCCACCCTGTCGATGTTCACGCTCACGGCACCACTCCAGCCGTCGTTCCTGCCGGTGGTGTTTCTCCAGGGCTGCGTGTCGACGCTCTACTTCGGGTGGCTCGCCGTCTACTTGCCGGAGCTTTTTCCCGTGAGCATCCGGGCCACCGGCAGCGGTCTGGCCTACAACTCCGGCCGGTTTCTCACCGCGGTGGGCGTGCTCGCATCGGGGATGCTGTTTACCTTTCTTGGCGGCGACTATGCCCGCGTCGGGTCGATCCTGAGCCTTGTCTATGCGCTCGGCTTCGTCGCCATCTGGCTTGCGCCCAATCGCCCTCCATCCGGGTAGCATGGAGTGGCGTCGATTGTGTCCGATCGGGTTCGAGGAGCCACACCCATGCCGTCATCAGCAGTGGGAACGCCTGCCGCCACGCCCAGCCTTCCGGGCCTGAGCGTGCCTCGACGATCGTTCCTGACAGGTGCTGCGGCGGGCATCGCCACGGGGGCGATGCTCCCCGGCAGAGCCCGAGCCGCCGCAGCCGACTCGCTCGCCGTGGCCCTCATCGGCTGCGGCAGCCAGGGGCTCGGCGTCGCCCGACGGATGGCGGAGGTGCCGGGCGTGCGGCTGGCGGCCGTCTGCGATCCCGATGGGGTTCGACTGGCCAAGGCTCGTCAAGAACTTGCCGCCGACACGGCCGAGACCGACCTGCGCCGAATCCTCGATGACAAGGGCATCGACGCGGTCATCGTCGCCACCCCGGATCACTGGCATGCGCCGGCATCGATCCTCGCCTGCGACGCCGGCAAGCATGTCTATGTGGAGAAGCCGTGCAGCCACAACTTTCACGAGGCGCGGCTGCTGCGCGACACGGCCCACCGCTGCCGGGCAGTCGTGCAGCACGGCACGCAGAGCCGGTCCAACCCGCTGATCGCCGACGCCATAACGCTACTGCGTGAGGGCGCAATCGGCGACGTGCTAGTGGCGAAGGCATGGAATGTGCAGCGCCGAAAAAACATCGGCCACATGCAGCCCAGCTCCACTCCTCCGGGCGTGGATTACGACCTCTGGGTCGGCCCCGCGCCGCTGGTGCCGTTTCAGGAAAACCGCTTTCATTACTCATGGCGGTGGTGGCACGCCTTCGGCTGCGGCGACATCGGCAACGATGGGACTCACGAGATCGACCAGGCACGCTGGGGCCTTGGCGTCGACACGCTGCCCTCCCGGATCGTGGGTCTGGGGGGGAAATATGCCTTCGACGACGACCAGGAATTTCCTGACACGGCGACGCTGATCTTCGAGTATCCCGGCGACGGCGGGGTGGGCCATCGCCGGCAGTTGATCTTCGAGATGAGGCTCTGGTCGGGGAACTATCCGCACAACTGCGACAGCGGCGTCGAGTTTCACGGCACCGACGGCATGCTCTTCGTCAGCAAACGTGGCAAGGTCGAACTGCTCGACGGGAAGAACAAGCGTTGCGAGATCCCGGCCCGACCGGAGCCGGCGGTCACCGGCAGCCATCAGGCGGATTTCGTGGCCGCGATTCGGGAGGACCGGCGGCCCCGGGCCGACATGGATGAGGCCTTCCGGTCCGTGGCGCTCGTGCATCTCGGCAACATCGCCGTGCGGCTGGAGCGGGCGCTGGCGTTTGACCCGGAAACCCAACGAATTCAGGGCGACGAGGAGGCCACCGCACTCCTCGGCCGCACCTACCGCCCTGGCCACTGGGCCATTCCGACCGGGGCCACCTGAGAGCAACAGGGCCACCTAGTTGCGCAAGGCGTTGCATCACGCAATCAAGGGTTTTAATCTCAGCGGCATGGAGTCAGCTGAGGTCACCATCCGGGATGTTGCAGCGCGGGCCGGCGTGTCACCAGGCACGGCGAGCCGGGCGCTCCGCGGGCATCCACAGATCAGCGAAGCCTGCATCGCCCGGGTACGGGGTGCGGCGGAGGCCTTGGCCTACAAGCCCCTTCGCGACCGCACGGGCCGTCGTCGCCGTGCCCCACTTGCCGGCAAGCGAATCGCGATCGTGATGCTCGGTATCGACCGCACGCTGGCGAGCCTTCCTGCCGTCGCCGAGGCGATCCATGGTGCTGAGGAAGGCCTCGCCGAGGCCGGTGCCCATCCGACACTCATCGACGTGCCCGACCCCACCGAACCGCCGCGAGCGCTGCGACGCGTGCGCTTCGACGGCATTCTGGCCAAGGCGGCCCTCCAAGGTGACATCGCCGACGCCATCGGCTCGAAATTTCGGGGCGTGCTCGAATCAAATGCCCTGGTCTGGATGCTCGGTCGGCCGGCGGGCATGAGCGGCGACGCCGTCGGCCCCGACAATGCCGAGATGGGCCGCCTGGCCGCCGAAGCGCTCCTCTCCGCCGGGCATGTGCGACTGGCCATCGTCAATCCCAAGTCTGATCATGCGCTCTTTGCCAAGCGGCAGCAGGCCTTCTTGAGTTCGGCCACCGAAGCGGGAGCGACCGTCGCTTCGTTCACTGCCTCCCGAAGCCGGCCCCGGGTGTTTCCCCTGGAGCCCATCATGGACGTGGCCCACGTCCAACCCCTTGTCGACGCGCTGCTTCAAGAGCGGCAGCGACCCACGGCCATCTTCTGCCCCGCCGACAGTATCGCGGCGCTCGTCTACCGCGCCTTGGCCTCACGCGGCGTCCGGCCTGGCGAGGAAATCGCCGTGATCT
Organism: Pirellulales bacterium; assembly: GCA_051006595.1. GTDB lineage: Bacteria > Planctomycetota > Planctomycetia > Pirellulales > UBA1268 > QWPN01. The sequence goes on along the minus strand of JBPCTA010000214.1, from coordinate 40 downwards.
CGTGCAACAACGAGCGGAGCCTCGTCGCCGGTCTCTGGCC
>JBPCTA010000213.1:0-10929 GCA_051006595.1 Pirellulales bacterium | reverse complement strand
GTCGTCGGCCCGCCTTGCCTCCATGCCTGCGGCCGATGCCCCCGTCTGGAATGCCTATGCGGCGCAGTCGCGGGAGCGCGCTGCGGCGGACCGCGACGCCCTTGCCGCCGAAGTCGCCGCCGCAGGGCTGACGTCTGCCATCCGAGCCCCAAGCGGAGGCGACTTCCGGCTTCCGGACGTGGATGACCGCCAGTGGTACGCAGGCGGTGAAGCCGGGCAACTCGCCGACGCGATCATCTCCTTCCAGTCACCGTCCGGCGGCTGGTCGAAGCACACTGGCTACAGCAAGGGATCGCGGCTGCCGGGGATGCAGTGGACGTCGCAGAGCGAGCCCGGAAAACCGCCGCACTACCAGGCGACGTTCGACAACGCCGCCACGGTCCGCGAGATCGACTTCCTGGCCTCGGTCTGGGAGGCCACACAGCGGGACGACTGCCGAACGGCGGTTCTCCGAGGGCTCGATTTCGTGCTCGACGCCCAGTATCCCAACGGCGGCTGGCCGCAGGTGTATCCGCTCGAGGGGGGCTATCACGACAACATCACGTTCAACGACGACGCGATGACGAACGTGCTGGAACTCCTGCTGGCGACGTGCGGCAAAGACCCGCGGTTTGCCCTGATCGATGACGCTCGCCGCAGGCGGCTGGCAGAGGCCTTCGACCGCGGCGTGGCCTGCGTCATCGCGGCCCAGGTGGCGGTCGATGGCCGCAAGGCCGTCTGGTGCGCGCAGCACGATCCCCTGACGCTCGCCCCAACGGCAGCCCGAGCCTTCGAGCCGGCCTCCCTGAGCGGAGTCGAAAGCGCCCATTTGCTCAAGTGCTTGATGAGCATTCCGAGGCCGTCGCCAGAAGTGATCGCCTGCATCGAAGCCGGCCTCGACTGGCTGGATCGGTCGCAGGTCAAAGGCATCGCGAAAACGAAGCGTGACGGCCGCACCCTCTATGTGCCAGACACCGCGTCGTCTGAGGTGTATTGGGCGCGATTCTACGACCTCACGACGGGCGAGCCGCTGTTTCCGGGCAAGGACGGCATCGTCTACCGCTCGTTCGAGGAGATGGCCGCCGCCAACTCCAAGCTCGGCTACGACTACTACTCGACGCTGCCTGGAAGCATCGTTCGCAACGGCCAGAAGAAGTGGCGAAAGCGGCTCGAGGAAGACCGCTAGTTCGCAGGATTCCCCCCGGGAGATGACATCGTGCAGAAGATTCCCCATGCCGCTCGCCATGGCTTCACGCTCGTCGAGTTGCTCGTGGTGATCGCCATCATCGCCACGCTCATCGGGCTCCTTCTGCCGGCGGTGCAGTCTGCCCGCGAGGCGGCGCGGCGGTCGCAGTGCAGCAACAATCTCAAGCAACTGGGCTTGGGTGTCGCCAACTATGTCTCGGCGAAGAAGCGGTTTCCGCCCGGATCCTTCTACGAGGTCGGGGTGACTCCGCAGGGCAGCACCTGGGGAGCAGCGACCTTCGGCTGGGGCACGATGATCCTGCCCTTCGCCGAATACAACGACATCTATTCGCAGTTCAGCGGGATCACGAGCGGAACCACCAAGTTTCCCCACTACGACTGGGAGAAGACGGCAGCGGCGGTGGCGATCGCCAAGAATCCCATTACCATGTTCATGTGCCCTTCGGATGTCATGGGGCCCTTGAACGTGACGTCGAACCGGGCCACGGGCACCGATCCCCAGAGCGGCAAGGATCCACACGGCAAGTCGAACTATGTGGGCGTCGCTGGCTATAGCGGTGCGGAAGATTCCCTGACCGCCCAGGGAGGCACCCTCGTCTTCCGGCCATCAGCGGCAGCGGGCGATCCTGCGGAGGAGGTGGATCGTCGCAGGGGCGTGTTCGCCGGCGGTTCCAAGACCAAGATTTCCGAAGTCACCGACGGCACGTCCAAAACGCTCATCCTCGTGGAGCGCGACGGCAGCAACGTGCTGCGGGCCGACTATCTGGACGGCTTGGGCAAGGACGGGTCGTGGTGGACGGGCTCCATCCGCCTCGGCTGGCCGAAGACCAACCTCACCAACATCAACTCCAGCGCCCGCTGGCTGATCAACGGCACCTACCGGTATGGCACCGGCAGCCTGCATGCCGGCGAAGGCACGAATACCGCCTTCGCCGACGGCCACGTCCGCTGGATCACCGACACGATCGACGGCAGCACCTGGGAAACGCTCGGCGGCATGAGTGACGGTGGCGTCGACCGGCTTGGCAACTCGGCTGGAGACTTTTGAATGAATGCCCGTCTGGTCTCCCGGTGGATCGCGGTCGCCATCGTGGGCCTCCTGACCGACGGCTGCTCGTCGAAGGTTCGCCTGGCGGAAGTCGCCGGCACGGTCACCAAGGCCGGAAGCCCCCAAAAGGACGTCTGGGTCCAGTTCACGCCCGCAAGCGGGGGCAGGCCGGCGGAGGGGCGGACGAACTCGGAGGGCCGCTACAAACTCGACTATTCCCGCGGCCGGCAGGGCGCGCCGCTCGGCAAGCACCGCGTGCTCGCCATGACCGGCGGCAAACTCGACGCCGAGGGCAACGAGGTGACGCCGCGACGAGTGGCCTTCAAGGGCGAGTTCGAGGTCACGAACGGCGAGAACACGATCGACATCGAGCTGCCATGAGCTCAACGGGGTCGGGGCCCCGCGTTGACGTGATCAGGCCGTCCCCGGCTCCATGCCGAAGAAGGCCACGGCATTGCGGTAGGAGATGTCGCGAACCATCTCCTTCAGCAGCGGCACATCGTCGGGGAGCAGGCCGCGGTCGACCTCCTCGCCGAGAATCCGGCACAAGAGCCTCCGGAAGTACTCGTGGCGGGGATACGACACGAAGCTCCGCGAATCGGTGAGCATGCCCACGAAGTTGGCAAGCAGCCCGAGCTGTGACAGCGCGTTGATCTGCCATGTCATGCCCTCGAGCTGGTCGAGGAACCACCAGCCGCTGCCAAACTGAATCTTGCCGCGAACGCCGGCGGCGTGGAAATCGCCGCAGAGCGCCGCCAGCGCGTAGTTGTCGGCAGGGTTGAGGTTGTAGAGCACCATCTTGGGCAGGGAATCCCGGCACTCGAGGGCATCGAGGTATCGCGCCATCCGCTCGATCTGCTGCCAGTCGCCGATCGAGTCGTAGCCCGTGTCGGGGCCAAGACGTTGGTGCTGCCGCGTGTTGACGTTGCGCATGGCGCCCACGTGGAGCTGCTTCACCCAGCCACGCTTGGCGTCGAGTTCGCCAAAGAACACCATGAGAAACCCGCGGTACGCGTCGAGTTTCTCCGGATCGATCGCCTCGCCGCGGAGCGCCGCCAGATACACGGTCTCCGCCTCGGCACGGGTGCCGGCAGGGCCGGGGCAATGATTCAGGCCGTGGTCGGAGAGTCGGCTGCCCCGGTCGTGAAAGAAGGCGTGCCGCTGCTCGATGGCCGCCATCAACCCGTCGAGCGTGCCACAGTCGATGCCACTGACCTCGCCGAGGCGGGCCACCCACGGACGAAACACCTCGGGCTGATGGGCCGCGAGCGCCTTGTCGGGCCGGAACGATGGATACACCCGGGTGCCGAGACCGCTGCGGCGGATCCGCTCGTGATCGTCGAGCGAGTCGCAGGGATCGTCCGTCGTTCCCACCACCCTGACCCGAAACTCCGCCAGGAGCGTTGACGCCGAAATCGACTTCAACCGCGCATTGGCCTCCTCCCAGATCCGCGGCGCGGAGGCTTCGTCGAGCGTCTCCTCGATCTGAAAGACCCGGCTCAACTCCAGGTGGGTCCAGTGCCAGATCGGGTTGCGGAGCAGTCGTGGCATGGTGGCCGCATACGCGCGAAACTTGTCATACGGTGCGGCGTTGCCCGTGACGAACTCCTCCGCCACGCCGTTGGCCCGCATTGCCCGCCATTTGTAGTGGTCGCCACCGAGCCAGAGCTCGGCGAGGTCGGCCCAGTGCTTGTCGTCCGCGATCTCCCGGGGCGAAAGATGGCAGTGGTAATCGTAGATCGGCTCGGAAGCCGCGGCCTCGTAGAGTTCCCGCGCCGTCGACGTGGACAGCAGGAAGTGTGGATCGAAGACGGGATTGCCTGGTTTCTTCACGGATCGATGCCTTCAGGGAAAGACGCTGCCGCCCCGCGCGTCGTCACGCGGAACGCACGGGCGAACAGCCTCCGGAAACGGATGCGAGCCGTCAAGGAAGATCACGGATTCTCGCGATCGACACTCCACGCCACCGCCGCCGGACCATGGCGGCGATGACGCGAACGATCTCCCATCTCGATTCCTCGATACCCGACGGCTGGTCGCTTCGTCACTCATCGTTCACCGTCAAGCGGCCCCGCCGGGCCTCGCGGCGGTATTCGGCCGGGGTCTTGCCGGCAACCTTTTTGAAGGCGACGAAAAACGTGTTGAGACTCGGGTAGCCGCTCCGCTTCGCGACGGTCTCCACCTTCGTGTCGGTCTCGGCCAAGAGTTTCCTCGCCAGATCGAGACGTACATTCCGGATGTGGCTGCCGGGCGTGCGTCCCATGTGGTCGAGAAATGCCTGATGCAGCCCGCGACGAGACATCCCCGCCGCCTCGGCCACGTCATCGACGCTGAACGGCTGGGCCAGGTGTTCCGTGATGAACCGCAAGGCCCGCTGAATGCCCGGATGGGTCACCGACGTGACTTCGGTGCTATGGCGGGTGATGATCCTCGCCGAGTTGACCTGAATCGGCTTCGAGGGCGGGCGATCGCCGGCCATCAGGCTCTCGAGGAGCGCCGCGCCCTGGTAGCCGAGTTCCTCGTAGTTTGGATCGATGGTCGTAATCGACCGGAGATTGCCTTGGCCGACGAGCAGGTCATCCTCCCAGCCAATGATGGCCACATCATCGGGAATGCGAGCGCCCGCCGACTCGCAGGCTTCGAGCACTTCCAACGCATGGGCGCCGTTTGCCGTGAAGATGGCCACGGGCTTCGGGGCGGCGATGATCTCTGCCTCGAGCCACTTCTGCCGCGCCAGCCAGAACGAACGATCGCGGTGCGTCGCCTTGAGGTCATGCCCCTTCAGCCACTTGCACGCGAAGCCGACCCGCTCGAGTTCCTGGACGAACGACGCTCCCCTCGCCTGATACGTCCAGTTGTCGGAAAAGCTGTAGTAGAGAAAGTTGCGGAATCCGCGGCCGATGAAATGCTGAGCGGCCATTCGGCCGGTCATGTCGTGGTCGAGCACGACCCGCGGCCGGGGATGCTTGCGCCGGAGGCTGAAATCGACCACGGGGATCTTCTGCGACAGGACGAAGTTGGCGAGTTCATCCTCGCCGGCCAGCCACGCGAGGATTCCGTCGCCCCGCCACTCGTACGGGATCACGAACTCCTGAGTGACGCTCGCCGACGAGAGGTGCCAGTGGTGCTCGGCCGCATAAGCCCCGATCCCCTGCAGCAGTCGGTGGTCGTACCAGCCCAAGGCCAAGAGGACGTTTTTTCGCTTCTTCACCTTGCCACTCCCGCACCACCGCTGCCGGCGACCGCCCGAACCAGCATACTTTACACCGTTTTCTGCACACCGACCAAACCTGCAGAAATCAAGATGGAAGCGGCAGAAGAAAGCAGTCGTGATCACCGCACCCGACCCGTAGTCTGACCGTAGAGGGTGGCGGACCACATCACGGCATTCGGCAGGCCGACGCGGGCCAAGGAGCCACCAGGAGCAGTCGATGGGACGACATGGTCGTGCAGTCTTCGCGGCGGTAATGGCCTGCGCCGTCATGCGGTGCGCCGCGGCCCAGGGCATTCCTGCGTTTCCTGGGGCTGAAGGCGCGGGGGCCGCCGCGGTGGGTGGCCGGGGGGGCGACGTCTATTTCGTCACCAGTCTCGCCGACACCAACACGGCGGGCACCCTCCGCTACGGCATCTCGTCGGCCCCGACTTCCGGCCGCACGATCCTCTTTCGCACGGGGGGCACGATCTATCTGCAGAGCACGCTCGACATCAACAAGCCGAAGGTCACCATCGCCGGCCAATCGGCACCCGGCGGTGGAATCACGCTCGCCTACCGCCAGACCCAGGTCTCGGGCGTCAACGACGTCGTGATTCGAAACCTTCGTTTCCGGCCAGGCAACTCCGTGACGCTGGCCTCCGGAACAGCGAGCCCGTACGAGCCCGATGCCCTCCACATCGAGGGCGTGAACAACGTGATCGTAGACCATGTCAGCGCCAGCTGGAGCGTGGACGAGGTGCTGAGCGTGACCAACTCCACCAACACCACCGTGCAGTGGTCGGCGATTACCGAAGCGCTCAATAACGCCGGCCATTCCAAGGGCGCCCATGGCTACGGTGCGCTGATCAGCGGCGACGTGATCAGCTATCACCACAACTACCTCGCCCACAACAACAGCCGCAATCCCCGGCCTGGGCTTTCCGTGTCGGGCAACTACGTGACCGGCACGATCAACTTCGATTACCGCAACAACGTCAACTACGACTGGGGGGGAGAAAACGGCTACAACGGCGATGAGGCCGGCGTGATGAACATGAACTACGTCGGCAACTACTCCGTTGCCGGGCCAAGCACGTCGTCGTCGAAGACAGGAAGGGCCTTTCTCGTAGGCCGCACCGACACGCGGATCTACCTGAGTGGCAACAAGATCGACGCCAACAGGGATCTCGTCCGCAACGGCACCGACACCGGCTGGTCGATGATCGCCACGAGCACGTCGACCAATCCGACTCGTGCCGGGGCCCCGGTCGGCAACACGACCTTTGTGAGCACCCAGACGGCAGACGACGCCTACGCCTCGGTGATGGCTTCTGCGGGAGCCCAGTACTGGAATCGCGACGCCATCGACACGCGGGTCTTCGGCGAACCGGCCACCCAGGGTGGGCAGATCATCGACTCAGGAACGCAGGTGGGCGGCTATCCGACGCTCGTGGCCGGCACCCCCCCGCTCGACACCGATAGCGATGGCATGCCCGACGCCTGGGAACGATCGCTGGGACTCAACCCGCTCGTCAAGAACAACAATGCCGACTTCGATGCCGATGGCTACACGGATCTCGAGGAATACCTCAACGACCTCGCCGCCTGGCCGGCCCCGCTGCCGGCGGTGTTCAGCGGATCATCTGCCCGATACGCGGCCTGGGCTAACTGGGACACCAAGTGGCAGCCATCGCGGTTCGACACTGCCCAGATCAACTCGGGCACGGCCACGGTCGATGCAATCGGCCAAGACGCTGGCACGATTCAGTTGGCCGCCGCCGTCGTCGCCGGACAGTCCCCGACGCTGGCCATCACGGCGGGCGGGCTGCGAGTCACCGGCAACGTGATCATCGGCTCCGCGACCGGGTCGAGCGGACGCCTGACACTCAGCGGTGGAACGCTCCTTGCCGGGGGCACGATCACCACGGGCTCGGCATCGAGCGGCGTATTCACCTTCACCGGCGGCACCCTGGCCGCGGCCGCCATCGACGCCACGAAGCTCAAGGCGACCGCCGCCGGAGCCACCGGCACGTTTCGCGTGGGCGGCACCGGCGCGACGATCGCTCCGGGGGGTGCGGGCCTTGCGGGCAGGACAGCCGTGACGGGCGGATTCGCCATCGATGCCGGCACGCTGGCCATCGAACTCGGCGGCACGGCCGCGGCTGCGGCGTTCCAGTCTGGCTCGGGATACGACGCGGTCGTCGCCACGGGAAGCGTGTCACTCGGCGGCAGCCTGTCGCTCTCCCTCACTGGTAGCTATGCCCCAGCGTGGCTCGTGCCACACACGATCGTGAGCGGCGGCGGCGTCCAGGGGCAGTTCGCGAGGATCGTCGGCAACGACCTCGGCAACGGCAAACGGCTCGCCATCACCTACACGGCCAACTCGGCCATCGTGCGGGCAGCCACCGCCGGCGATGTGAATCTCGACGGCATCATCGACGTGCTCGATGTCGCCTCGTTCGTCTCCTCCGGCCGCTTCGACAGTGGCAACCAGTCCTCGTGGCAGCAGGGCGACTTCAACGGGGACGGGCTCGTCGACATAATCGATAGCGGCGATTTGATCGCGGCCTGGAGTGCCACCCAGGGTCGGCCCTACGGTGCCGCAGGTTACGTGGCCGTGCCGGAGCCGTCCGCGGCCGTGGCCGCCCTGATGATTCTGCCGGCCTTTCTGCCGACCCTGGCGGTCGCCCGCGGCAGGCGTCGTCGCGGTGCGAGGTCGAGCCTCGAGTTGGTGCCCCGCTCGGTTTCGCTACGATAGGCGACCCGTCCGGCACTGACGTCACCTGCCGGTGATCGCGCATCGCTGCCGGTCGACGGCTCCGCCGACGTCCTCCCCGGGTAACCCACCGACGTGGCCAACGCACCGACTTCGACTGGGCCCCTGGATCGAGCCCGATCCCTCCTCTGCCGCCTCCAGGACACCGTCCGCGACACGCTCGTGGCGGCGCGGGCGGCCACGGCCAGTGAGGTGCTCGCCGAAGTCGCAGAGGTGACCGCGGCCGACACCATCTATCGGATCGACAAGGTCAGCGAGGAGGCCATCCTCACCTGGTTTGCCGGAAACTGGCCTGAGGAGTGGCCGGTCGAACTGGTGATGGAAGGTGCCGAGGGGGGCGATGCCCACACGTTTCCGACGGGCACGCCGGTATCACGGACGGAGTTCAAGTGCATCCTGGATCCGATCGATGGCACCCGCAACCTGATGTATGACAAGCGGCCTGCCTGGATGCTCTCGGCGCTCGCGCCGCAGCGGGGCCGGGCGACCACCCTCGCCGACATCGTCGTGGCCGCCATGACCGAGCTGCCGACGACCAAACAGTGGGCCTCCGATCAGATCAGCGGTGTCCGGGGATGCGGGCCGGCGGGCCTCGTGGCCGAGCGGGTGGATATCCGCGACGGCGGACGCAGCCCGCTCGCGCTCCGTCCCTCGCAAGCCGTCGATTTCCGGCATGGATTCGCCTCGCTCTCCCGTTTCTTTCCCGAGGGCAAGGCCCTCTTGGCCCGCATCGAAGAGGATCTGTGGGACGCGCTCTACGGCCTGGGCAGCGGCTCCTCCCCGGTGGTCTTCGACGATCAATACATGACCACCGGCGGCCAGATCTACGAACTCATGATGGGCCACGACCGCATGCTGGGCGATCTGCGGCCGCTGGCGCATCGCAAACTCGGCTACGACTCGGCGCTGGTCTGCCACCCCTACGATATCTGCACATCGATGCTGCTCCAGGAGGCGGGGGGCGTGGTCGAAGACCCGTGGGCCAAGCCGCTCGAGGTGCCGCTCGACACGACCTCAGCCGTATCGTGGATGGGATACGCGAATCCCGACCTGGCGAATCAGGTTCGCCCGCACTTGCAGCGGTTGATCCGCGAGCATCTCTGAATCGCGGCGAGCGCGAGCACGGCGGCCAGGGATCCCAGCAGCGCTGGTTCTGGCACGGAAACGACCGTCGCGCTGATGGAGGCGGGCCCATACCGGCCGGCGTTGTACAGGCCCGTGCTCACGAAGTCAGCCGCATCCAGCACGTCGACGACGCCGTCGTAGTTGAAGTCGCCCTGGCTCCACACGGCTGGAGGGCCTCGGCTGAACCGACCACCACCCATGAAGAAGGCCGCATCCAGGACGTCCACGACACCGTCGATGTTGGTATCGCCTGGAGCGGCATACCCGAAGGCGAGTGTGCCGTCGCCTTGGGTGATCCAGCCGAGCGCCCGGGCCGCACCCTGGGCCACCTCGGTCGCCACGGCCGAGGAACTGATTCCCGCGCCGTTCCACGTGCCGCCGTTGCGGCCCGCCACCAGGTCCGCAATCAGACTGGCGGTGGTCATGCCTCCCGCGGCGACCGTCACGCGGCCTGTGCCGATGTCCAACCGGCCGCCCGCAATCTCATCGATCGACAGACTGGCCACCTCGCTCGTGGCCGCACCGGATTGGGCCAGCCGCACCGTCCCGGCGGAGATGCCGAGACCGATGCCATGCACCTGCGGCACGCCCAGCAGACCGCCTCCTGCTTTCGTCAGCGTCTTGCCGACGGCCGTGAGATCCAGGCCCAGCGTCAGGGCCGCCGACCCGCTCGCCACCGTCACCGTCGCGTTGTCGGCCAGCACGAGCGGTGCCGAGATCACGTGCGACCCGGAGGCCACGGTCAGCGTCGCATAGCCCGCCAGCGCGTCGAGCGTGAGCGACCGCGTGCCCGTGAGCGTGTATCCCCTCACGCTGTCGAACGTGAGATCCTGCACCGACAGCGGCACTCCGAGGGCCACCGTCCGCCGAGCCGTGATCACGTCACCGAAGGTGGCGATCGAGGTGGGAGCCGTCGGTCGCTCGCCCCGCCAGTTCATGTATCCGGCAGCATCGCCATCGGCATCGGCATACCACACGGCCTGTGCCGACAGAGAGTTGAGGTAGTTCTCCAGGTTCGTATAGCCGTTGCCGGCCACCAGGCCGTTGTTGTCGGCGACGTTGGGGTTGGTGCCGCGCTTCACTTCCCAGGAGTTGGGCATGCCGTCGCCGTCGGTATCCCAGCCCGCCGGCCGCGTGGTCATGCTGCCGCTGGTCAGCGACGCCCACTCGGCGGCATTCGGGGCGAGCAGCGGGGCGGTGCCCGTGAACGTCAGGACGGTATCGATGATCCGTTTGTCGATGGGACTTCGCGCCCACGGCATCGCGCCCGAGGTGGCGATCGCCTTGGCGTAGGCGTCGTCCGCGGTGTCGGGGGTCGAGTCCGGATAGTCGAATCGCGTCGCGTTTCGATCGGCGACCGCAAGGGGTGAAAACGTGCCGCTCTGCGACTGCTGGAACATTCCCCAGCCGGTGTCGACGCCGTCGCGGGTCGCGTTGGTGTTGGAATCGATCTTGTTGGCGGACTGGTAGATGTGCACGTCGAGCGGACTGGTGTTCATCTCCTTGAGGAAGGCCGTGTCGCGTCGCGCCGGATTCGACGAGTTGTTGACGGGCACCGGGCCGGCAATCAGGTAGTTGCCGACGTAGTTCATGTTGAGATGC
>JBPCTA010000212.1:0-9852 GCA_051006595.1 Pirellulales bacterium | reverse complement strand
TCGAAATCGTGCCCTCCGGTGCGGCCTTCAAGAGCCGCATGGCCTGGAGCCTGGTGGCGAGCGACGACGAGTGGACGTCGCCGATTCAGGCCGACGTCGGCCCCGACGGTCAGGTGTGGGTGATCGACTGGTACAACTTCATCGTCCAGCACAACCCCACGCCGGCCGGCTTCCAAAACGGCAAGGGCAACGCCTACGAGACTCCGCTTCGCGACAAGGTGCACGGCCGGCTCTGGCGGGTAGTGCACGACGCGACCGCATCGGCGAAGCATCGCTCCACGCTGGCCGACGCGTCGGCCGACGACCTCGTCGCCGCCCTCCGCGACACGAATATGTTTTGGCGGCTGCGGGCGCAGCGAAAAATCGTGGACCGGGCCGCGGGCCGGCCCGACGGCGGTCGCGACGTGGTGCCCGCACTCATCCCGCTCGTCCGGGATGCGTCGGTCGACGAGATCGGCCTGAACCCATCCGCCATGCATGCGATCTGGACGCTCGCATCGCTCGGCGGTCTCGACGGCCCCACCGCCACCAAGGCCGCGGTGGCCGCGGTGCAGGGGGCCCTCCAGCATCCCTCGGCCGGCGTGCGAATGAATGCCGTGCGAGCCCTGCCGCGAAATCCCGCGACGCTGGGGGCACTGCGTGATTCCGGCGTCGTGAACGACCCCGCGCCGCTCGTGCGGCTCTGGACGCTCGATGCCCTCGGTGAGTTTCCCCCGTCGCCGGAGGCGTCGGAACTCGTGCTGGCGATGCTCGCCGATCCCCGCACGGCGGCTGATCCGGTGCTCGCCGACGCCGCCACGAGTGCCGCCGCCGTCCATGCCGTGGACGTCCTGCCCGTCTTGATCTCGGCGCTGCTCCAGTCGCCCGCACAGGTTCCGACTGCAAAGCCCGGCCTGACCGACGACACCTCGCCCGCCAGGCTCGCGCTCGTCGAGCGGGTCGCGGAGCACGTGGCCCGCGGCGGGGATGCAGCCGCGGTGAGCGGACTCGTGGCGAAACTCGCGAACTCAAAGCCCGCGACCGCCGCCGCCGCGATCACCGGGCTTGCCCGCGGCTGGCATGCCGGCAAGAAGATCGAGTTCGATGCCGCCGGCCGTGGGGCCCTCGTGAAGCTTGTCGGTGAGCTGTCTCCTGCCGCCCAGGGTCAGCTGATCACGCTCGTGCAACGGGCAGGAAGCGACGCACTCGACTCGCAGATCGAGCGCGTGACGACGTCGCTCCTCGCCACCATCGACAAGGCCGATGCGGCCGAGCGGGATCGGGCGGAGGCGGCCAAGCGGCTCGTCCTGCTGCGTCCGGCCGATCTCGGCATCGTCACCGAGCTGCTCGGCCGGATCAACGCCCGGTCAACGCCCGACATCGCCGGCGGGCTGCTCGCTGCCGTCGCCGAGTCCAATGCGAAGGGTACGGCCGAGATGATTCTGGAGAAGGCGGGCACGCTGCCGCCGGCCGTCCGAGAGGCGGCGTTCCGCTTGGCCGTGAACAACAAGGCCTGGACGCCGGTGCTCGTCGAGCGGCTGGAGCAGGGAACGATCCGCCTGACCGACCTGGCGCTCGTCGAACGCAACCGGCTCGCGGAACTCCCTGACAAGAAGCTCCGCGAGCGGGCCAAAAAGCTGATTGCGGCCGGTGGTGGCCTGCCGAATGCCGATCGCCAGAAGGTCATCGACGAGATTCTGCCTGTCGTGCTCGCGGGCGGTGATGCCATGAAGGGGAAGGCGATCTTCAAGGAACACTGCGGCAAGTGCCACACCCACTCGGGCGACGGCGGCAAGGTGGGGCCTGAGCTCACCGGCATGTCGGTCCATCCGGCCCAGGAACTGCTCATCCACGTGCTCGATCCCAATCGCTCCGTCGAGGGCAACTATCGGGCCTACTCGGTCGCCACCGATGACGGCCGGGTCGTCGGCGGGCTGCTCGCCGGTGAGAGCAAGACGTCGATCGAGCTGATCGACGCCGAGGGCAAGCGGCATGTGGTGCAGCGGGATGAGATCGACGAGTTCGTTCCCTCAACCAACTCGCTGATGCCCGTGGGCTTTGAGAAGCAGATTCCGCCGCAGGGGATCGCCGACCTCCTCGCTTTCCTGACGGCCCGCGGGAAGTATGTGCCGCTGCCGCTCGACAAGGTGACCACCGCATCGAGTACGAAGGGCCTGTTCTATGAACAGCACGCGGCCACGGAGCGACTGGTGTTTGCCGACTGGGGTCCGAAGCAGGCCGACGGCGTGCCCTTCATCCTCGTCGATCCTCGGGGCGACACGGTGCCCAACGTGGTGATGCTGCAGGGGCCGCAGGGCTATCTGCCGCCGAAGATGCCGAAGAAGGTGTCGATCCCTCTCGGCTCTCCCGCGAAGGCGATCCACATCCTCGGCGGCATCTCGGGCTGGGGCTGGCCTCACTCGGCGAAGGGCAGCGAGTCGATGCTCGTGCGGCTGACGTACGGTGACGAAAGCCAGGAGGTGCATTCGCTCATCAACGGCGAACACCTGTCCGACTACATCGCCCGCAACGATGTGCCTGGCAGCACGTTCGCCTTCGACCTCGGGGGCCGGCAAGTCCGTCACGTCGTCGTTGTGCCGAAACAGTCGAAGTCGATCAGGACGGTCGAACTCGTAAAGGGCAGCGACGACACGGCCCCGATCGTGATGGCGATCACCGCCGAAATGCCGTGAATACCGCGGCTGGCATCAAGCGTGCTTCGCCCGCGGCCTCACGTCCGGTCAGGAAGGCATCTCGACGACCGCCTTGATCACGCCGCTGGCCGGCGCGAGCAGGCCGGGAAAGGCCGCGGGCATCTCGGCGAACGACAGCCGGTGGGTGATCCACGGCCGCGTGTCGATCGTGCCATCCTCGATGAGCCCGATGATCCGGCCGAAGTCGCGGGACAGGGCGTTGCGGCTGGCAAGGAGCGTCAGTTCGCGACGATGCATGATCGGCGCATGCGGAAACACGAGATCCTGCTGCGTGATCCCCACGTAGACGAGCCGGCCGCCGAAGCTGCAGAAGCCGAGCGCCGCAGCCATGCTGGCAGGACTCCCCGTGGCATCCACCACGACCTCGCACATCCGGCCGGCGGTGAGTGTGGCCACGATCGCGGCATCGCCCTCGCCCCCCTGGGCGACGATCGTGTCGGCGACGCCCATCGTCTCCCGCACGAATGCCAGCCGTTCCGGCACCCTGTCCATGACGATCACACGGGCGCCCGAGACCTTCGCAAACTCGACCGCTGAGAGGCCGATCGGTCCAGCACCGATGATGAGCACCGTTTCATCGGGCTGCGGGCCGGCCCGGTCGATGGCATGGCAGCCGATCGCCAGCGTTTCCACCAGCGCATTCTGCTCGTGCGTCAGCCGCGGCGAGGAATGGAGCTTCCGTGCCGGCAGCGTGAACAGCGGCCGGAGGCCACCGTCGCAGTGGACCCCGAGCGTCTGATGCCGCTCGCAGCAGTTGGTGAGGCCGCGGCGGCAGGAATGGCACTCCTGGCAGTTGATGTAGGGCTCCACACAACAGCGGTCACCGGGTTTCACGTTTGCCACCCCGGGCCCAACGGCCACCACCTCCACCCCCAGTTCGTGGCCCGGGATGCGCGGGTAGCTGAAAAACGGCATCGTGCCGCGGTAGCCCGCGTAGTCGGTGCCGCAGATGCCGACCGCATGCACGCGGACCACCGCCTCGAGCGGTCCGGGGGCCGACGGCTCGGAAACATCGATGAACCGGAACTCCTGCGGCTTCTCGAGCACGAGCGCCTTCATGGTCGACTCCTTCATGTCGTGGCGGGTCAAGGAAACGCCTGCTCGGCCAGGCCGTAGAACCTCGCGGCCGTAGTGCCCCAGATCGCCTGCTGCTCGGTGGTCGAGAGCCCCGCGAAATACTCCCGCGGGATCGCGGCCACGTCGGCATACTCGCCGGCGAGCAGGCAGACCGGCCAGTCGCTGCCAACCATCAGTCGTTCCGGGCCGAATGCCGCGAGCACCACATCGAGAAAGGGCACGAAATCAGCCTGCTTCCATCCGCGACGGACCGCCTCGGTCACCATTCCCGACACCTTGCAGCAGACATTCGCATGGCGGGCGAGTGCCCGAATGTCCCGCGACCAGTCGGCGATCTCACCGCTGGCGATCGGCGGCTTCGCGAGGTGATCGACCACGAACGGCTGCTCGGGAACGAGTGCCACCAACTCGACCGCGGCAGGCAACTGGCCGGGAAAGAGGAGGAGGTCGTAGGTGAGCCCATGCTGATGGAGTTGCCGAACCCCACGCACGAAGGCCTCCCCTAGAACGAACCGCGGATCGGGCTCATCCTGCACGACATGCCGGACGCCCACGAACGCCGGGTTCGCGGCCAACACGTGGAGATCGTCGCCGACAGAGTCGCTCTGCAGATCGACCCAGCCGACCACGCCCTTGACGAGCGGATCAGCGGCGGCGAGCTCCAAGAGCCAGCGGCTCTCTTCGATGCTCTGCCGCGCCTGGACCGCCACGGTCCCTTCGATCCCTTCGGCAGCGATGAGCGGTGCCAAGTCGGCCGGAAGATACGTTCGCGCGAGTCGCTCCATCCCAGGGCCGATCCACGGATACTCCGCGGCCGAGTAGTTCCAGAAATGCTGGTGGGCATCGATTCGCATGGGCGTTGCCTCAGTTGTTACAGGCCAAGCCTTCGACATGGCCGATGTTCTTCACCGGAGCGAAGACCGCCTGCACATCCCGCAGAAGTTCCTGGTCGAGTGGCTCGGCGACCCATCTCGCCCAGCCGCGGATATTTGCGGGATTCGCGCTTCCGGCGATCGTCGTGGCAATGGCGGGGTTGGCGACCGCAAACTGCACCGCGAGCTTCGCGATCGACGAGCCGCGGCTGCGGCAAAGCTCCGCAGCCCGTCGGGCCGCCGCCTTCACATCCTCAGGCTCCTTGAGCCAGGCCGGCAGCGGGGCATCGGTCAGCAGGCGAGCGCTGAACGGCCCGGCACTCATCACGCCGATTCCCTTCGCCTCGAGAAAAGGGATCGTTTCGTCAGCGAATCGGGTATTTTGGAGCGTGTATTGGTTGTAGTTGAGCACGCAGTCGACGTCGGCCTGTTCGCAGATCAACCGGAAGATCTTCTGTGGATAGCCGCTGAAGCCGATGAACCGCACCTTTCCGCTCCGCTGGATCGCCCGCAAGGCCGGGAGCGTCTCATCGACGATCTGCTCGAGCGGCACGAACTCGATGTCGTGGCAGAGCATGATGTCGAGGTGGTCGGTGCCGAGTCGGTGGAGGGTCACATCCACGCTCTCGGCGACCCGCCGCGGCGAGAAGTCGAAGTGCTCGAGCGAGTAGCGGCCGAGCTTCGAGCACAGCTGATAGCTCTCCCGCGGCACACCCTTCAGCGCAATGCCGAGCAGCACCTCGCTCATGCCGCGACCGTAGAACGGGCTCGTGTCGATCAGCGTGAGTCCGCAGTCGAGTGCCATTCGGACGCTGCCGAGCGCCTCGTCGAGCGAGATTGCGCGAAACTCCTGACCGAGCGAGCTGGCACCGAAGGCGAGGATCGGCACGTCGAGCCCCGTACGACCAAGCGGGCGTGTCTGCATGGTGTCCTGATGAGAGAAGGTACGGGCGGTGATCGAACGAAGCGACGGCGAGCGGGAGCTCCACCCGCATCAAAAGGTCCGGCAGCCCAGCGAGAGCAAAAGATTCGCCCAGGGCTGCGTGTCGGCGGTCTGCACCGTGAGCACGTGGTCGTCCGACGCAACGGCCGCGTAGAAATCCCACTTCACGATCGGCTGCAGGTCGCACGGCGAGGTGGCCGCGGCCAGAATGCGGCGATAGTCGGCCCAGACCGGCGGATCTGCCGGCGTCGCGGCGGCATACGAATCGGACCGATCCACGCCCATCGTGAAGACCTCGTCGATTCGCACCGCGGCCAGGATCGCCTCCAGCACCTCCGCGACCGTCGGCACGCCCGGCATGAGCTGCAGCGAAACGAGCTCGGCGCGGGGGCCCCGCTTGTTGGCTGCGGGGTAGTTGCCATCGGCGATCAGCACCTTCGAGTGGTGACCCGACCGCGCCAGGATGCGGAGGATGTCGGGATGGAGCAGGGGGCCGTTGAGCATGGGTGAATTCACTCCGGAAACTCAGGTGAACTGATGCTGGCGAAGACTCATGATCGTGCGGCGGGCGGCCTCGTCGGCCGTCGGCAGCGGAAAGACCTCGGCCGAGAGATAGCCTTCGTAGCCAATCGTTCGCAGGGCGGCCACGACCGCAGCGGAGTCGGTGTGGCCAAACCCCACGGCCTGGCGGTTGGAGTCGGCCCAGTGAACATGGCCCACATACCGGCCGCAGGCGGCGACCGCGGCGGCGACGTCGGCCTCTTCGATGTTCATGTGGAACAGGTCGCAGAGGAGCTTCACGTGCGGAAGGGCGGAAGTCTCGAGAAACTCCGCCGCCTCGGCCTGCCGGTTATAGAGATCCGTCTCGTAGCGGTTGAGCGGTTCGTAGAGGAGCATCTGACCGTGCCGTGCCGCGTGGCCACCGAGGTCGCCGAGGGCATCGGCGAGAAGCCCGAGGGCCTGCTCGCGTGGCACCTCGCCACTGCACCGTCCCTGCATCGAGCCGAGAATGACTGGAGCTCCCAGGCTTCCAGCGGCGTCGATGAGCTCGCTGATAAAATCCCGCGCCCGCTGGCGGACCGCCGCGTCGGGGTGCACGAGGTGGAGGCCCTGCTGGACCCAGCCGGCCCCCGTGCCGACAGCCGCGAGATCCAGATCATGGGCCGACAGCAGGCGGCGGACCGCGGGATCGGCCACATCGGCCGCCGACGCGGGAAACAGCTCCACGCCGTCGAAGCCGAGCGACGCAGCAACGCGGCAGGCTGGTTCCAGGCCGTCGTGGAAGACAAACGGCCCCTGGCGGGCCTCGGCCACGAGACAGACGGTGACCGCCGACTTCACGCTGGCACTCCTCAGCCGATGAACAGCGGCTTCAGGTGCCGATCGAAGATGTTTTCCGTCACCTGCCGGGCCACGACGTCGCGGTTGGCTTCGAGGAGGTCGGTATACCGCCGACCCTGCTTGGCCGCCACCTTGAAGGAGACATGCACGAGCTGCCGCATGTGGGCGTTGAAGGCCGGATTCGTCGGTACGTGGCGAAGCGCCGCGGCCAACTGTGGCCCGCTCCAGGAGGCTACCTCGTCTGGCCGCGGCAGCTTCGCCCGGTCGATGTCGATCACGGCAGCATAGGGTGCCGTGAACTCGTCGAGATGCTCGTAGGCGTAGGCGTAAATCTCCTTGGCCAGCGCCAGGCCGTCTCCACCTGCCTCGGCCAGCCCGATCATCTCCTCGAGCCAGGTTGTGCCGGCGGTCTTGAGATGCAGCCCCGCGCCGGTCTGCGCCAGAATCCGGCGGATGATGGGATAGAGCGAAAACTTGTCGCTGCCGCTGTGCACCGAGAGCTTCAGATTACGGGGGAGTCCGTACTGCTCCGCCGCGAAGGCCAGCACGGCTACATCGTCGGCAAATTCCTTCTCAAAGCCGGCGAGGTCACCGACGTAGTCGACGCCCTTGTTGAACCGGCCGGTGAACTTGGGCGCGATCGTCTGCAGCGGCACGCCCTCGTCGGCGAGCAGGGCGAGGATGACGAGCAACTCCGGCGGGGTCTGGGCCGCGTCGGTCTCGTCCATGCTGACCTCAATCGCCACATCGTCGCCCCGGCGACCGCGAATGTGCCGAAAGATTCCGCCGGCTTCACGGCAGGCCAGGAGGTAACTCCCTGCGATCCGGGCGGAGATCTCGGCCGACAGCTCGATCGGGGCCGCCATTCCCGGAATGGTCACCGGCGCGGTCAGCTCGGGATGGCGGGCGAGGAACGCCGCCACGTCGGCGGCGGTGGCCGGCCTTCCAATACTGTCGGCGACGTCGATCGTGAAGAAGTCGCTCGAGTCGAGGAATCGATCGACCGTGTCGAGCCGAATGTGGTCGGCATCGACGAACCACGGATGCGACCACCCTCGCGACGTCACCGCGGCGTTGGCGGCCGCCCTGACGCTCGCCGGCTCGCTTCCGATGAAGGTGTGCTCGCGGTTCGACTTGTTCCACACCGGCGCGACGACGATGCCAGAGGCGGCGAGCCGCTCGAAAGCGGCGAGCTGGGCCTCCGCCTGATGGGCAAACCGGTCACCGACGCCAAACGTGAATCGTGGGAGTGTGTTCATGCGGAGAGAATACCGGCTCACCGCCGCCACCGATACCGACCTGCGCAATAGTCTCGACTGCTGTTTTCTGCAGTTCCGGCCTCGTTTCCGCGGGCAACCGCCCTGTGTCCGGAAGGCCCAACGCCTCGCGGCGTGGGGCTGGACAGGCGGTCGCACGAGGTCCGAAAAAAGCCGTATCACCCGTCCGTGGGATTCGTCGGCGTCGGCAGGAGCAACTGCCAGAACTCGAGGTCGAGCCAGCGGCCAAACTTGAAGCCAGCCTCGCGAACAGTCCCGCAGCAGCGAAAGCCGAGTGAACTGTGCAAGGCCACGCTGGCGACGTTCGTGGCATCGATCCCCGCGATGATCATGTGGATATCTCGCGTCTTCGCCGCCGCGATCAGCGCCTGCAGCAGCTGCCGTCCAACACCCTCGCCCCGGAAGCGTTCGTCCACGTAGACGGAATGCTCGACGGAGTATTTGTAGGCCGCCCGCGGCCGGAAGGGGCCCCAGGTGGCGAAGCCGGCCAGCACGCCAGGCTCCCACTCGATGCCGAGCACGGGGATATCCATCCGCTGGCGTTCCTCAAACCAGTCACGCATCACCGCGTCGGTCCGCGGTGCATACTCATAGAGCGACGTGCTGTTGAGGATCGCGTCGTTGTAGATGGCCTGGATCGCCGGCAGATGAGCGGCGGTGCAGGGAATCACGTCCCGACGGGGTGGGGAAGGCTTCTTGCGGGGCATCGGCGGTCAGCGTCGGGAGTCGGGGGCGGGGGTGAGCAGCGAAACGACAATCAGCACCAGAAATCCGAGCGGAATCGTGACCAGCCCGGGCTGGCTGAAGGGCGTGGGGGCCAGATCGCGAGAGAGACCATAGACCTTCTCGAACGTGTCGGCCGAGAGCAGAATCCAGCCGAGCGAGGCCGCCATGCCCACCGTCACCGCCGCAATGATGCCCTGCTTCGTGGTCCGGGGCCAGAAGAGGAGCATGACGAGCGCCGGCAGATTGGCGCTGGCAGCGATATTGAACGCCCAGCCCACCAGGAAGCTGACGTTGAAATTCTTGAACAGGATGCCGAGCACGATCGCCACGATCCCGAGCCCCACGGCGGCGAGCTTGCCGCAGCGGATCTTCTCATGGTCGGTCATGCGGACGCCACACACGTTCTCGACGAGGTCGTGGGCCACCGCGCCGCTGCCGGCCATGATCAGGCCGCTGACGGTGCCGAGCACGGTGGTGAACGCGATCGCCGAGATGATGGCAAACAGCGTGTTACTGAAGGTCTTCGCGAGCAGCGGCGCCGCCATGTTGGTATCGGTCGGATCGAGCGCCCCCGACGTCATCGCCCCGAGTCCGAGGAAGAGCGTGAGAACATAGAAAACCCCGATCGCCGCGATTCCGACCACCGTGCTCTTGCGGGCGGCGGCGGCGTCCTTGACGGTGTAATAACGAATCAGAATGTGGGGCAGCGAGGCGGTGCCACAGAAGAGTGCGAGCATCAGGCTCGCGAAGTCGAGCCGGTCGGCGAGTCGCCCGGACGCGAGGCCCTTATAGAACCCCCCTGGCTAGAGCAAGTCGCCACCCCGCCGCTCCACGGCCGTGTAGGTCGTGTGCGACCCTTCGGCGTCGCCGCGCTTCGTGCCGGCCCAGGTCACGATCGTCGAGTCCTCGAGCGTCGCGAGGTA
>JBPCTA010000211.1:0-2590 GCA_051006595.1 Pirellulales bacterium | reverse complement strand
TCGGAGCGCCGATGCCGCCCGCGGAGTCCGGCGCCGAAGACAGCCACGACGCCCTGCCAGCGTTCCTCGGGGACCCGGCGGAACCCGTGCGGGAAATCGTGATCGAGCACAGCGTGGCGGGCATCTTCGCGATCCGTCGCGGGAGGTGGAAGTGGGTCGAGGGCATCCATGCTCCTCGCGTGAAGCCGGCCATGGCGAAGCTGTATGCCGACCAGTGTGTGCCAAGGCTCTATGACCTGGCCGAAGATCCCGGTGAGACTCAAGACGTCTCGGCCGACCATCCCGAGATCGTCGCCGAACTCCGCACCACCCTCGAGGCCGCCCGCCGCGGCCCCTCGACCCGCTGACCCCGGAGGAGACCTCTGCCGTGACGCATGTGTTGCTTGTTTTTCTGGCCTGGCTTCTGATCCTTGCCGGGCCGTGCGTTGTGGCTGCCGAACGCCCCAACATCGTGATGGTCCTCGCCGACGACCTCGGCTGGGGGGAACTCGGCTGCTTTGGCAATCCGCGGGCGATCACCCCCAACCTCGATCGGTTCGCCACGGAAGGAGTGCGGCTGACCGACTGCCACTCCGCCTCGAGCGTCTGCTCGCCATCGCGATCCGCAATCCTGACCGGTCGGATCCCCTACCGGAACGGCGTGTTCACCTGGATTCCCGACGGCAGTCCGATCCATCTGCGCGCCGACGGCCGGACGCTGCCGGCCCTCCTCGCGGCCGCAGGCTACGACACGTGCCACGTCGGAAAGTGGCACCTGAACGGCTTGTTCAACTCTCCCGAACAGCCACAGCCCTCGGATCACGGCTACGACTGGTGGCTGGGCACGCAGAACAACGCCGCGCCGAGTCATGACCATCCGACAAACTTCATCCGCAATGGCCAGCCGGTCGGCCGCGCCGACGACTACTCCGCGGCCTTCGTCGTGTCGGAGGCGATCGGCTGGATGCAGAAGCGGTCCGATGCCTCAGCTCCTTTTTTTCTTGCGATCTGGACCCACGAGCCGCACTTCCCGATCGCGTCGGCGGATCGCTTCGAGAAGCTCCACGCCGCCGTCGACGACGCCGCCGAGCGGACGTACCTCGCAAACGTCACCCAGCTCGACGATGCCTTCGGTCGGCTCATGAAGGCGCTCGACTCGATGAACCTCCGCGATGACACGCTCGTGATTTTCACGAGCGACAACGGCCCCGAGGGCCACGGCACCAAAGGGCCGGGCCGTGGGGTCACCGGTGGGCTCCGCGGCCGCAAGCGATCGATGTACGAAGGCGGCCATCGCGTGCCCGGCATCATCCGCTGGCCGGGGCACATCGCCGCCGGGACCACCAGCGACGTGCCCGTGATCGGCACGGATCTCTTCCCGACGGCGCTGCAGGCCGCCGGGGTGCCGGTGCCCCCCGCGACGAATCTGGATGGGGTGAGTCGTGTGCCGCTGTTTGTCGGGGAAACGCTGGAGCGCACGAGGCCGCTCGTCTGGCGGTGGGGGAACCACATCGCCTACCGCGAGGGCGACTGGAAGATCGTCGCGGACGACCCGACCGCCAACGCGGAACTCTACAATCTGGCAGACGACCGGGCCGAACGTAGCAACCTCGCCACGGGGCAGCCCGACCGACTGGCGGGGATGCTTACGAGGCTCCGGGCCTATTTGTCGGAGGTCGAGGCAGAGGGGCCTGACTGGTGGAAGACCGAACCGATGAATCCCGTCGAGGTCCGCTCGCCGCCCACCGCCGCGCCGGCGGCTGCGGGCCCGTGATCCATCGAACATCCCGCTGGCTGGCCAGTTGCTGGTGCCTGACGGCGATCGTCGTGACGGCGTGCCAGGCGGGTTGGTGCCGGGCCGCCGAGGCGGTCGCCGATCGCCCGCGGCTCTTCGTGCACTACATGCCCTGGTTTGCCGCGCCGCCGGTGTCGCCTTCCTGGGGATGGCACTGGACGATGGATTCCCGGGATCCCGACCGCGTCGTCGCCGGCCGGCCGGAGATCGCGGCCCGGCATCACCCCCTCATCGGTCCCTACGACTCTCTCGACGAGTCCGTCGTCGAATACCACCTCCTGCTCATGCGCCTCGCCGGGGTCGACGGCCTGATCATCGACTGGTACGGCCGCGGCGATTATCGCGACCATGCCTTCATTCATCGGGCGGCGGAACTGGTGGTGGCGCGGGCTGATGCCATCGGCCTGGAGTTCGCGGTCTGCTACGAGGATCGCACGATCCCCGACCTCGTGGCCGCCGGCGTCGTGCTGCCGGAGAAGGCGGTGGACCACGCTGCGGCGGAAATCGGCTGGCTGCGTGATCATTGGTTTCCGCTGCCGGGCCATGCCGCCGTCGAGGGCCGCCCCGTGCTCCTCTCGTTCGGTCATCGCGGACTCAGCGACGACCAATGGACTGACGTGCTGTCGCTCGTGGGCGCACCCGTCGCCTACTTCAGCCAGGGCCAGCGTCGGGCCGCGGCCATCGGTGGCTTCGACTGGCCCGCACCGCAGCGGGGTGAGGCCGCGGCGGCAGAGTTTCGCCAACGGGCCCGCGACTGGCCCGCCTGCATCCCGGTGGCGTATCCCCGGTTCGACGACTACTACGCCGACGCAGGCG
>JBPCTA010000210.1:0-4257 GCA_051006595.1 Pirellulales bacterium | reverse complement strand
CCCTGATGGAGGACCGCCGGGTCGACCCCGCGGCGATGTACTACACCGAGCTCGAGCGGCTGCCGCTGCCGCCCGCATGGATCGAGAAACGGCTGCGCCTCTGGCCGTAGCGTGCGTGCGGCTACACTGTCGTCGTCCAGGACGCCGAGACCATCCCGATGCCGCTCCGCCTCGCCTTCAGTTCCAACGCCTACCTCGACGTGCCGGTCGAGGAGGCCGTCGCGCGGATCGCCGCGGCGGGCTACACCGGCATCGAGCTGCTCGCCGACGTGCCCCACGCCTGGCCCGCCGGCCTGCTCGCCGGCCAGAAGGCGGCGATCCGCCGCGCGGTCGCCGACGCGGGGCTCGCGATCTCCAACGTCAACGCGTTCATGATGAACGCGATCGCCGATCCGCGGCAGCCCTACTGGCACCCGGGCTGGACCGATCCCGACCCACACTACCGTGCGATCCGCCGCGAGCACACCAAGCGGGCCTTGAGGCTCGCCGCCGAACTCGGCGCTCCCCACATTTCGACCGAACCGGGTGGCGAGATTCAGCCGGGCCAGACCCGCGCACAGGCCGCCGCGATCTTCTACGACGAGATCATGCCGGTGCTCGACGTGGCGGCCGACTGCGGCGTCACGCTCCTGATCGAGCCGGAGCCGGGCCTGCTCATCGAGACCTTCGGCCAGTATCTCGAGTTTGCCGAGCGGGTGAGCCATCCGTCGCTCGGCCTCAACTTCGACGTCGGGCATGCCTACTGCGTGGGCGAGGATCCGGCCGAGTGGGTGCCGCGGATGAAGGCCCACACGCGGCACTACCATGTGGAAGACATCGCCGCGACGCGGGTGCACCATCACCTCGTGCCGGGCGAGGGAGCGATCGACTTCGCCGCCACGCTCGCGGCCATCGCCAGGCACACGCCCGACATCTGGGTAACCGTCGAGCTCTATCCTTACCGCGACCGCCCCGATGACGCGGCCCGCGCTGCCCGGGCCCACCTGCTCACCGTGGCCGCGGCGGCCGGCGTGGAGCTCGCCTGAGATGCTCGCCTGGGTGCGGCTCATTCGGATGCCAAACCTCGCCACCGCGGTGGCCGATTCCTTGGCCGGCTACCTCGTCGTGTCGGGCCTGACGCCACTCGACTGGCCGCCGGCCGTCTGCTGGCTGGCGATGCTCGCGTCGCTGGCCTTCTACGCCGCCGGCATGGTGCTCAACGATGTCTACGATGTCGATCTCGATCGCGTTGAACGGCCCGAGCGTCCGCTGCCAAGCGGCGCGATCGCGGTCACGCGGGCGGCCCTCGTCGGCCAGCTCCTCATGGCGGGCGGTGCTGCCGCAGCCTGCGGGACGGCGGTGGTCACGGGCTTGCCCTGGCCTGCGCTGGTCGGGGCCCTCCTCTCGGCGGCCATCTGGCTCTACGACCGTCGGGCGAAGGGCACGGCTGCCGGCCCAGCCGTAATGGGGAGCTGCCGCGGGCTCAACTGGCTGCTCGGGATGACGGCCGCGGGCGGGCCGACCGAGCTGCACGAATGGGCGATCCCGCTCGGCATGGCGATCTACGTGGCCGGCATCACGCTCTTCGCCCGCGACGAGGCGGGGAGCGTCCGGCGAGGCACGCTCCTCGCAGGCATGGCGGCGATGGCCGCCGGGCTGGTAATCGCCGCCGGCTTCGCCTGGATCCCGTGGCTCGACGGTGCCAGCCGCCTGGCCACGCTGCCCGTCGGCACCTGGCTCGCCTGCTGGGCGATTCTCGGGATGTCGGTGCTGCTGCGGGCGGTCGAGGCCGTGGCGGATCCCGTGCCTGCGCGGGTGCGGGCGGCCGTGGGGAATGCGATCATGGCCATCATCACGCTCGACGCGGTGCTGGTGCTCGCGGCGTGCGGCGAGCGGTGGGCGATCGTGGTGATCGGCCTGCTCGCCTGGTTTCTCGTCGGCCGTCGGCTCGTGCCCCCCACCTGAGCCTGCCATGCTCCTCGGCTACAGCACCAACTCGATCGGCGACATCGACCCGCTCTGCGCGGTGCCGATTCTCCAGGATCTCGGCTACCGATCGCTCGCGATCACGCTCGACCATCACACGCTCGATCCATGCGCCGCCGATCTCCCCGCCCGCATCGCCCGCTGGCGGCGGACGCTCGCCGATGCGGGCATGGCCTGCGTGATCGAGACCGGGGCCCGGCACCTCCTCGATCCGCTTATCAAGCACGATCCGACGCTCGTCTCCGCGGATCCCGCATCGCGCGCCCGGCGGATCGACTTCAGCCGGCGGGCGATCGACATCGCGGCGGAACTCGGGGCAGGGTGCGTGTCGCTCTGGTCAGGGGTCGGACGCGATGCAGCCCCACTCGAGACCTTCTGGCACCGGCTTGCCGACGGCCTCGCCGCGATCCTCGACCATGCCGCGAGGGCTGGCGTGATCGTCGCCTTCGAGCCCGAGCCCGGCATGGTGATCGACACGCTCGGCCGGGCGGAGGCGCTCTTCGACCGCCTCGGTCACCCCGCGATGCTCGGGCTCACGGTCGACATCGGCCACATGGAGTGCCTGGGCGAATGGCCGTTCGCGGAGCACCTGCGGCCCTGGCAGGGCATGATCGCCAACGTCCACGTCGACGACATGCTCGCCTGCCGCCACGAGCATCTGCCGCTCGGTGAAGGTGACGTCGACCTCGCCGCCGCCCTCGCGTCACTGGTCGCCGCGGGCTACCGTGGCGGGCTTCACGTCGAACTCCCCCGCCAGTCGCACCGCTGGCTCGAGACCGCCCGCGCGTCGGTGGCTCTGCTCACACCCCTGGTCGCCACATTGCAGGAGCCCTCCGCATGACCGCCCCCCCGCTGCCCCACGTGCTGCTCCTCTCGATTCCCGGCCTGCGGGCCGAGGACCTCATGCGAATGCCGGTGCTCGCGGGCCTCGCGGCCGCCGGCCGATGCCTGCCGCTGGCACCGGGGTTTCCCGCCGTGACCTGCCCCGTGCAGGCGGCGTTCACGACCGGCATGCCGCCGGCGGCGCACGGCATCGTCGCCAACGGCCTCTTCGACCGCGGCACGAAGCATCTCGAGATGTGGATCAGCCCCGACGCGGTGCACCGCGCTCCGCGGATCTGGGATCGCGTGAAGCGGATGCGTCCCGAGGCGCGGACCGCCGCCTGGTTTCTCCTTCAGTCGAAGCACGCCACGGCCGATCTCGTCTGCCTGCCCGCTCCGAAGCACCATGCCGACGGCAGTGAGACGATGTGGTGCCACACCAACCCTGAGCCGCTCTATGCGTCGCTCCGCGAGACACTCGGCGAGTTCCCGCTCCACAAGTTCTGGGGGCCCATCGCGGGCATCGAGTCGTCGCGGTGGATCGCCCGGAGCTTCGTCGAGGCCTCGCGGCCCGCGCCGCCGCATCTCGCCGTCGTCTACCTGCCGCACCTCGATTACGCCGCTCAGCGCACCGGTCCCGACAGCCCGCCGGCCCTGGCAGCCTGCGGCGAACTCGACGCCGAAATCGGCACGATGCTCGATGACTTCGGCTCACTCGTGGGCCGCGACAACCTCACGGTGCTCGTGGCGGGCGAGTACCGAATCCGACCGGTCACCCACGCGATTCACCCCAACCGCCTGCTGCGAGAGGCGGGCTGGCTCACGGTGAACGAAACAACCGACGGTGAGATCCTCGACCTCGCCGCCAGCCGAGCCTGGACGCTCGCCGACCACCAGATCGGCCACGTCTATCTCCGCGACCCGGACGACGCGGAGGCGGTGGCCGGGATCTTCCGCGGCAGGGCGGGGGTGGGCCGCGTACTCCTCGGCGACGACCTCGTCGCGGCGGGGCTCGTGCCAGCCGGGCAGCCTCGCGACGCCCGCCGCTGCGGCGACCGCGTGATCGAAAGCACGCTCGACTCGTGGCAGACCTACTTCTCCTGGCTCGACGACTCGAAGGCGCCCTCGTTCGCCCGCACGATCGACATCCACCGCAAGCCGGGCTACGACCCGCTCGAACTCCACCTCGACCGCTCGAAGCTTCCGCAGATCGCGATCCCGCTCGACGCCACGCTCGTGAAGGGTTCGCACGGCGCGGTGGACCCGGCGAATCCCCACGAGACGATCTTCATCACCTCGCGGCCCGACGTGAGCCATGCGGAGACGCTCGCCATGACGGAGATCGCGGGGCTCGTGGAGCGGCTGTTCGTCGCGGGATAGGCCGAGTGATGCGGGGCTGATTGGCGGCGAGGGGCTGCCCCTGGGCCGGGGCCGGCGCCTGTCGACAAACGCCGCCCGGGTGGCGAATCG
>JBPCTA010000209.1:0-2587 GCA_051006595.1 Pirellulales bacterium | reverse complement strand
GCCCGACCCCATCCGCGCGCAGTCGATCTCGTCGCCGGAGTCGATCAGCGTCATCGGCCCCACCATGCCGCCGCGGTTGCTGGCGTAGACGTGGAGTTCTTCGCGGAGGCTCTCCAGCGTGACTTCCAGATCCTCGATGATCGGATCGCACTCCTCCTGAGTGGCGAACGTTTCTTCCCGCGTGCCTTCGATAGTGTGCTTGAGGGGATAGTAGAGGCCTCGGATGCTGGTGGTCGTCTGCTGGTCGATCAGCTGCTTGCAGCCGGTGGCCACCAGGAGCGTCTGCATGTAGCTCTTGGCCTGGGAGAGGTTGAAGAGCTGCCGACGGTTGGTCTGGCCACCCATCTCGATGATCTTCCGCGCCTTGTTGAAGCGGACGTTCGAGAGGCTGCGAGTGGGGATGTCGAGATGCGGATCACGACGCTTTTCCGCTGCGTTCGCCACCTCGTCGGCGAGATCGACGATCAGCCCGAGGGTCTTCTGGTCGATCGCGGGGAGCTTGCTGGCGGCCTTCGGAGGCCGTTTCGACTTCGTGGCCATGTCGGTTCGTATGGGAGCGACGGACGGAGGGCGGACACCGTCGGGAATCCTACCTGCAATCGCCGGGCCCCGCACACGCGGCGAATTACACGCTCGCGGACGGCGGTGGGCCGTGCTCGTCGCTCCGGGGGCTGTCGTGTCGGTCCGGCCGGCACGCCGCCGTAGCGCGGCAAGATACCCTTGGCCCCGTTCCTGGCGGCTGCTCGCTGAGTGCGTGCCGTGACCGCCGCACTTCAGAGTCTGTGGAGCGTCAGCAGCGCACGTCGTCGGCCTTGCCGACCGCACGGCGGAGGATGTGCGGGGTGGGCAGTGCCGACTTCGTCGCCGGCGTGGCCTCGGGCTGCTTCAGGCCCACCTCGAAGAACTCGGCGATCCGGCCGACCACCGTCCGCTGCTCGGCGGCAGTGAGTTCGGGAAAGATCGGCAGCGCCAGCGTCTGTTCCGCCGCCCGCTCGGTCTCCGGCAGGTCGCCCTTCGCCCAGCCGAGGTGGGCAAAGCACTTCTGGAGATGCAGCGGCACGGGATAGTAGATCTCCGTGCCCACGCCCCTCTTGGCGAGGTGGGCCCGCAAGGCGTCGCGGTCGTTGCCGAGCACGCGGACGACGAACTGATTCCAGACATGTCTTCCGTTCGCGTCGTCGCCCGGCACGGCGACCCGGTTGGCGAGGTCGTATTCGGCGAACAGGTCGCGGTATCGGCCTGCATTGACCTGACGTGCGGTGGTCCAGGCGTCGAGATGGGGGAGCTTCACGCGGAGCACCGCGGCCTGGATCGAGTCGAGCCGGCTGTTGATGCCGATCACCTCGTGGTAATACCGCGGCTCCATGCCGTGGACGCGGAGGAGCTTCAACGTCTTGGCGAGGTCGTCGCGGGTGGTCGTGAGGAAGCCGCCGTCGCCAGCACCGCCGAGGTTCTTGGTGGGGTAGAAGCTGAAGCAGCCCACGTCGCCGAGAACGCCCGAGCAGCGACCATGCCAGGTCGAGAGGATCGATTGGGCTGCGTCTTCGATGATCGGCAGCCCGGCCCGGGCGGCGATCGGGCCAAGGGCGTCCATGTCGGCGGTGCGGCCGAAGAGGTGCACTGGCACGATCGCTCGGGTCCGCGTGCTGATCTTCCGCTCCACGTCGCGCGGGTCGACGAGGTAGGTCACCGGGTCGATGTCGGCGAAGATCGGGATGGCACCCAGTCGCGTGACGGCGCTGGCCGTGGCAAAGAAGGTGTAGCTGGGCACGATCACTTCATCGCCGGCGCCGATGCCGAGGGCCATCAGGGCGAGGAGCAAGGCGTCGCTGCCCGAGGCGCATGAGATGACGTGCGGAACGTCGAGGGCTCGGGCGAGATCCGCCTCCAGTTCTGCGACGTCGGGCCCGAGCACGAAGCGGCCGGAGTCACAGACCCGGAGGATCGCGTTCCGGATGTCGTCGCGGAGCGCGTCGTACTGCCGGTCGAGGGCGAGCAGCGGCACCGACGGGAGCAGGTCGGCCTGGGAGGCAGCGGTCTCAGGGGCGTCGGCATCCGTACTGCGGCGAATCATGATGGCGGTCAACTCCGTCGGGCTGGGTCGAGAGGGCGGCGGCGTGTGGGCATGTGAACGGGCGCGTCCGGTACACGCTTCGTGATCGTCACGATCGTGCAGGCCGCTTCAGTCGATTCCTTCGATTCGCCACCGCGGCGGCGGCGGCCGCACTGCACGGCGTTTCGCGGGAAATAGGTGAGCCTGAGGCAGGGGGTCAAGGTCAGGAGAGCCCGCGGAGACAGGACAATCACGGCAATCTGGAGAAAACGCGGGGGCTGGTCTTTTGGCGGCGTTTGACACCGATCGGGGCAGCACCCTAGATTCTTCCCGTGTTCCAGATCGGTCGCCGGTCGTCCGCATCCGCGGGCGACGAAGACCGAGGAGGAGAGTTGCGCGGCTCAGTCGATGTTTTCGGCTGTTGCGCGAGCGGGATGGGATCCACGGCGATCACTGCTGTCATCGACCTGGGGCCGATCGCCCAGCGGCTGGGGCTCCCCGCCGCGGCGGTGCAGGCAACGGTCGAACTGCTCG
>JBPCTA010000208.1:0-3857 GCA_051006595.1 Pirellulales bacterium | reverse complement strand
CTTCCGGCACAAGGACCTCGCCGCCCTCCGCGACGAGGCGGAGGAGGATCCGTCCGAGACGCGGGCTGCGGCCGCGGGCCTCTCCTACGTCAAGCTCAGCGGCACGATCGGCTGCCTCGTCAACGGTGCGGGCCTCGCCATGAGCACGATGGACCTCGTGAAGTATCACGGCGGCGAGCTGGCCAACTTCCTCGACGTCGGCGGCGGTGCCGACGTGAAGGCCGTTACGGAGGCCTTCCGGATCATCCTCTCCGACCCGCACGTCAAGGCGATTCTGGTCAACATCTTCGGCGGCATCATGCGGTGCACGACGATCGCCACGGCGCTCGTCGAGGCGTCGAAGACGGTCGGCTTCACGGTGCCGCTGGTCGTGCGGCTCGAGGGCACCGAGGTCGAGGAAGGCAAGAAGATCCTCGCAGCGAGCGGGGCAAAAATCATCACCGCCGACGGGCTCACCGACGCCGCCCAGAAGGTCGTCGCCGCGAGCAAGGCCTGAACACGGACACCCACCCATGAGCATCCTCGTCAACCGCGACACGCGGGTCATCTGTCAGGGCATCACCGGCAAGGTCGGTGAGTTTCACACCCGCGGCTGCCTCGACTACGGCACTCGGATGGTCGGCGGCGTCACGCCGGGCAAGGCGGGCGAGACGGTCGCCGACCTACCCGTGTTCAACACCGTCGCCGAGGCCCGCGACGCCACCGGCGCGAATGCCACGATGATCTTCGTGCCCCCGGCCTTCGCTGCCGACGCAATCCTCGAGGCGGTCGCTGCCGGTATCGAACTAGTGATCGCGATCACCGAGGGCATTCCGGTGATGGACATGGCCCGGGTGATGCCGGTCGTCCATGCCTCGAAGAGCCGGCTCATCGGGCCCAACTGCCCGGGCGTGATCACGCCGGGGCAGTGCAAGATCGGGATCATGCCCGGCTACATTCATGCTCCCGGCCACGTGGGCGTGATGAGCCGCTCCGGCACCCTCACCTACGAGGCCGTCTGGCAGCTCACCCAACTCGGACAAGGCCAGAGCACCTGCGTGGGGCTCGGCGGCGATCCGCTCGTCGGCTCGAGCTTCATCGACATCCTCGCCCTCTTCCAGGCCGATCCCGACACCCACTCGATCCTGATGATGGGTGAAATCGGCGGCTCGGCCGAGGAGGAGGCGGCCGAGTATGTGAAGCACCATGTGACGAAGCCCGTGGCCGCATTCATCGCCGGCCAGACCGCGCCGCCGGGGAAGCGGATGGGCCATGCCGGGGCGATCATCTCAGGCGGCAAGGGGACGGCCGAGGCGAAGCTCGAGGCCCTCCGCGACGCCGGCATCGAAGTCGCCGAGAGCCCCGCCGACATGGGGGCGGCGCTCGTCCGGGCCGTCCAGAAACGCCGCACCTGAGGGCCTGGGTGAACCTCCGCGACCGTCGCCACGTAGAGACGTTGTCCGGGCCGTGTCCCCGGGCGATACTACAGGCTGTCGAGCGCACACGGTGGACTCATGAAACGCGGGAAGCCGTTCGGCCGCATCGAAGAACTCGAAGTCCGCCGCGTGATGCACGTCGAGGTGCTCGCACCCCTCGCTGACGTCTCGGCCGCCCCGGATGCCGCCCCCGCCATCATCTCGTTGGCCAACCGCTTCGACGACCATCACGTCACCGGCACGATCGTGCGGTTCGACGTGAACTCACCGGCGGGCCTCGACAAGATTTACGTCGAGCTCTTCGATCAGCCGGGCGACGGCCGGACGCGGACGACCCCAGCAACGGTCACCAACTTCCTGTCCTATGTCGATGGCGGCCATTACCAGAATACGTTCATCCATCGCTCGGTCCCCGGGTTCGTGGTGCAGGGGGGCGGCTTCAACGTCACCGGCAGTCCGATTTCGATCGGCAACGTCACGCAGTTCGCGTCGGTCGTGAATGAGCCGGGCAATACCAATATCCGCGGCACGCTCGCGATGGCCAAGCTGGGCAGCGATCCAAACAGCGCGACGAACCAGTGGTTCTTCAGCCTCGCCGACAACTCGGGGAATCTCGACAACCAGAACGGCGGCTTCACCGCCTTCGGCCGCGTGCTCGGCAGCGGCATGACCGCCGTCGACGCCCTGGCCGCCGTGCCACGATTCGGCTATTCGTCCCCTTTCGACACGGTGCCCCTCCGCAATGTGCCGGGAGCGAATCCGAGCACCGATCCTTCATTCGTCAACAGCGCCGTCGACACCTCCACGCTCACCACCGACCAGTTCGTGAAGTTTCCGAGCATCGTCCGGGTCGGCGAGCTCGTCTACACCGTCTCGACCACGATGCCGACGGTCGTGACACCCTCCATCGAGTCTGACGGGAGCCTGAAGCTCGCGTATGCCCCTGGGGCCACCGGCTCGGGCTCGGTGACGGTCCGGGCCACGAGCGTCTTCGACTCCACCGTGTTCGCCGAAGACACGTTTCAGGTGACGGTGGCGACGCCTGCCCCGCCGGCGTTGAATGACATCATCGGACTGTCAGGCTCCGAGCTGATCATCAGCCGGGCGACAGGTGGCACGTTCGCCACGTCGGCCCCCGTCCCACTGCCGGCCGGTGAAACCTGGGTCAATGCGGTGACGGGCGACTTCGATGGCGACGGGCTCACCGACACGGCCACCCAGACATCCGCCGGAGTCTGGTGGGTCACCCGCACGACCTCGACGGGCACGGCCACGCCCGTGCCATGGGCAGCGCTGGCCGTCTACCAGTTCCCGACCGTGGGCGATTTCGATGCCGACGGACGCGATGACATCGCCATCCGCAACGAGGTCAACGGGTCCTGGCGGGTACTCACGAGCACCGGCTCCGCGTTTCAGTCGACTCGGTTTGGCCGCTGGAACGCCGCGCTGACCTGGGGCAATGTCGCCACCGGTGACTTCAACGCCGACGGCAAGGCCGATCTGGTCGGCCAGCGGAGCGATGGCGCCTGGATCGTGGCTGCGAGCACCGGCACGGCCTTCGTCTCGAACATCTGGGCCTACTTCGCCGTCGACCAGTTCGGCACCGTGGGTGACTTCGATAACGACGGCCGAGACGACGTGGCCGTGCGGAACGCCTCAAACGGTGCCTGGCGGGTGCTCGTCAGCAACGGCTCGACCTTCACGGCCGTGAAGTTCGGCAGTTGGGCCACCGACACAACGTGGAGCAACGTCCGGGCTGGTGACTTCGACGGCGATGGCCGCACGGACCTCGTCGGCCAACGGGCCGACGGCGGCTGGCAGGTCTCGACGAGCACCGGAACGGCGTTCGTCACCTCGGTATGGGCCGTGCTTTCCACGGGTCAGTTCGCCACCGTCGGTGATTTCAATGCCGACGGCCGGGCCGACGTTGCCGTTCGCAACCCCGCGAACGGTAGCTGGCGGATCCTCACCAGCTCCGGCTCCGCGTTCACCCACGCTCGGGCTGGCGACTGGCCGGCTGCGACTGCCTGGTCACGGGCCTTCGCCGCCCAGGGCTAAGACGGGATTCGCGTCATCGCCATGGCGGATTTCCGCCAGCCACCGTGAAGCTGCCTGCGTGGTTCCATGCCACGGTACACTCTCGCATGGCATGAACGTCAGTCTCTTCATTCCCTGCTTCGTCGATCAGATGACCCCCCGGGTCGGTCTCGCCGTGGCCCGCGTGCTCGAACGGCTCGGCCATTCCTGCGAGTTCCGCGCGGCACAGACCTGCTGCGGGCAGCCGAGCTTCAACGCGGGCTATTGGGACGAGGCTCGGCAGGTGGCGATCCGCGCGGTTGAGGTGTTCGCAGGGGCCGAGGCCGTCGTCGGCCCCAGCGGCTCCTGCGTGGCGATGATGCGGGTTTTCTATCCGCAGCTCCTTGCCGGCACGCCCCACGAGAC
>JBPCTA010000207.1:0-3757 GCA_051006595.1 Pirellulales bacterium | reverse complement strand
GAGTTCATGCCCGTACAAGCCGACCGGCCGTAAGGCCGCGGGCTGCCCTGCGGTCGGTTCTGAGGCCACCGACCGGACGTTCGCTGCGGGCAGTGCTGCGTTTGGAACCGCCTCCAGAGTTCGGCTCACGCCTCACGGCGTGGTCGCTGGTGCAGGTGCTGGATCTGAGGCCGGGGCGTAGATTCGGAGGTTGCCGTCCGTGATCGACCAGGCCAGGTGGAGCGGGGCCACGACCGCATCGAGGAGCGCGTCACGTGTCACGTCTTTGACGTCCACCCGCACGATCTCGCCCGCCGCGATGCCTCGAGCCGTCAGCGATGCGGTATCGATCGTGAGCGGCAGCGCGAGTCGCGTGGCGATGGCGGTCAGGGCCTGATCGAGCGGCGCCTCGAGCCGCAGGGAAAACACATCGCGGACCGTGACCGTCTTTCCAGGCCGCGGCGCTTGCAGGCCTGCCGCGGCAGACGGTCGACCCGCCCCGCCATGAGCCGCAGCTGGGGCCGTGATCGCTACCACGGCGGGCCCTTCCGCACGCCACGACACCCGCTGATCGTAGTGGGCCAGGACGAGGTCGAGGCGTTCGGCGACCGATAGCGGCGGCAGGGACGCGGAGGGCAGATGATCGTGCGGGATCGTCTCGATGCCGGCAATATCGAGCCCGGCCGCGGCGGCAAGGTCGGCCACGAGATCGCGAGGCCTCGCCGCAGCGGGCCATTCCCAGGCTGCGCGGGCCGTGGCCTTGCCGCGCATGCGGGCAGGCACGGCGGTGAGCTCGATCAGGCGGGCCTTCTCGGCGGCCGCGGCGCGGCCCGCCATCGATCGGGTCACGATGCGGATCGTCGATGCCAGCAACTCCACGTCGGCATCGCCGGCGTCAGCAACGCGTGTCAGCACGTCGCCGAGCCGGTCGCCGCGGCACTCGAGGGTGACTGGTGTCGTCGGATCGATTCGCCGATCGAGGATCACGGGAATGCCCGCGATCCTCGACACGCTCGCCGCCCACTCACGCCGCGGAAGCCCGGTCCACACCGCCTGTACGCTCGCGTCGAGCCCCGCGGGCCGGTCGGGCATTTCGACCGCAGCGGCGACTCCCGACGCGACTCCCGACGCGGCTCCGCTGAGGGCTCCAGCGAGGCAGCTCGTGGCGACGAACCGACGAATGGCGACGAACCGGCGAATGGCGGCGATCGTGGGCATGGGGGCTCCCCTTGGTCAGCAGTCTGAGAATACCCTGTCCGGACATGGCGAAGCCTGGAACCAGGAGTTCGACGATGTCCGACAAGACCTGCGTGCTCGCGCTCGACCAAGGCACCACCTCCAGCCGGGCGATCCTGTTCGACGGTCGGGGCACACCGCTGGCCGTGGCCCAGGAGGAGTTTCCCCAGCATGCGCGAACCGAGGCGGGGCCGGATGGCAGCGATCTGGGCATCGTCGAACATGATCCGGAAGACATCTGGCGCACGCAGCTCTCGTGTGGGCGTCGGGTGCTCGAGCAGGCCAGGGTCGCGGCATCGCAGGTCGCCGCGATCGGCATCACGAATCAGCGGGAGACGACGATTCTCTGGGATCGCGCGACCGGCCGGCCCGTGGCCCCGGCCGTGGTCTGGCAGAGCCGGGTGTCGGCGGGCATCTGCGGACGCCTCAAGGACGCAGGCCATGAGCCGGAGATCCGTCGCCGGACGGGCCTGCTGCTCGATCCGTATTTCTCGGCCACGAAGATCATGCACCTCATGGAAACGGTGCCGGGCCTCCGCGAGAGATGCGAACGAGGCGATGTGCTCTTCGGGACGGTCGATTCGTTTCTGATCTGGAGGCTCACGGCCGGCCGCGTGCATGCGACCGATGTCACCAATGCCAGCCGCACCCTCCTGTTCGACATCAGGCAGATGGCATGGAGCGACGACCTCTGCCAGATCTTCCGTGTGCCGCGGTGCATGCTGCCGGAGGTGCGGCCGTCGGCCGGCCTCTTCGGCGAGACGGAGCCGGCTTTGTTTGGCGCGGCCCTGCCGATCGCGGGCTGTGCGGGCGACCAGGAGGCGGCCGCGTTTGGGCAGGGCGTGGAGCAGCCGGGCGATGCCAAAACCACCTACGGCACCGGCGCGTTCCTGCTCTTTTCCACCGGGAACACACCCGTCGCCAGCGGCACGGGCCTGCTCACCACGCCCGCCTGCGTCGTCGATCCGGCGATGCGGCACTACTGCCTCGAGGGCTCTGTGTTCGTCGCCGGCGCACTCGTGGGCTGGCTGCGGGATGGCCTCGGGCTGATCGAGCGGGCGAGCGATGTGGAGTCGTTGGCGCGAGGCGTTGCCGACAACGGCGGGGTGATGATCGTGCCGGCGCTCACGGGGCTCGGTGCGCCGTATTGGGATCCGATGGCCCGCGGCTTGATCATCGGACTCTCGCGGGGCACGCACCGGGCCCATGTCGCTCGGGCGGCGCTCGAGGCGATCGCGCTGTCGGTGGCCGACGTCGTCGAGTGCATGCAGCGCGACTCAGGCGTGCCGCTGCGTCATCTTCGCGTGGATGGTGGAGCGTCGGCCAACGACCTGCTGATGCAGATTCAGGCCGACATCCTTGGGCTGCCGGTGGAGCGGCCAGGAGTGCTCGAAACCACGTCGCTCGGGGCAGCCCTGCTGGCCGGCCTGGCGGTCGGATTCTTTCCCCACGAGGATGCGGTAGCCAATGCCCGGCGCGTGGAACGCCGCTTCGAACCCGCGCTCGATTCCGAATCCCGGCGGCCGCTCCTCGCCACCTGGCGGGATGCCGTCGATCGGAGCAAGAACTGGGCGCGGAGCCGGTGAACCGCGGCGCGGCTGCCGGGGATCATCTGGTCGCCAGCGGTCAGTAACGCCGTGTGCCGTCGGTCGGAGCAGGCCGCTCGGCCAGCGTCACGCTGGCGGTGTAGCGCTCGGGATTGCCGCTGAAGGCGGTCCGCGATTCCGGCGACGCGAAGAGATACATCCGCGACTGATAGGTGACACCGTAGGCTCGCCGGCCCGGCGTGCTCTTGCCCTGCTCGACCGCGACCACCGGATCGTCGCCCGACAGCGCCGGGGCGAAGCGGTCGGGCGTTGCCAGAAACGCCTGCTGCTGCTCTGGGCCGGCAAAGAGGTAGGTCCGACCGCGGTGCCGCACGCCCCACTGGGCACGGCCCTCGGTCCATACGCCACGTTCCGCGAGGGTCACCGGGCAATAGCCTTCGAGGCCGAGTGGCATGGAGCCATGGGGATCGGGCACAGGCGGCGCCTCCGTCTCGTTTGGAAGCGGCTGGCTTTGGGGCTGGGCCGTCGGCGCCGCAGCGAGCGCTGCAAATGGCGAGGCGGGCCGCGCGGGAGGCATGGTCGGGGGTTCGGCGGCCTTCGGCTTGGATGGCGAAAAGATGGTGAAGGGCTTCTGGAATGCTTCCACGAAAGATGACCACGTTGACGTGGGCGGCGACTTCACCGGCTGATCGGTGGCCGTGGCTCCGGCCTCCGATGAGGCGGGGGCGGTGGCGGGCTGGGCTGGGGCATAGGACGAGATCCAGGGCGTGGCAGGAGCGGCCGGCTCGATGCTCTGCCGAGCCGGTGGGGCGGGAGCCGCGTTGGTGAACGCGGACGATGTGGCGGCCGCCTCGGCGGGCCAGGCCGGGGGCGCGTTGGGCAGACGCGGCGAGTCGGCCCCCGAAGCGGAGACGAACCGACTTCTCGCAGGCTGTTCGCTCGGCGTGGCATTGTAGGTCGGTGCGTGGGCAGCGGCGGGCGGGTGAGAGTCGTCC
>JBPCTA010000206.1:0-7912 GCA_051006595.1 Pirellulales bacterium | reverse complement strand
GGGCTGCCCGTGCTCCGTAGCCGGCGTATGACGCCAAGCGGAGGCCGGATGGCGAAGCGCCGGCGGCATCCGAGTGAGTGAAGCCCAGGATGGGCGCAACGAACGTCCGGCGACGGGGCATGGGCAGTCCTGAGCCGTGAGGCAGGGCTGCCCGCGGCCTTACGGCCGGTCGGCTGGCACGGGCATGAACTCAGCGAGGGGCTGCCCGTGCAAGAATGAGCCGCACGTCGGCCACGTTGGTGCCGGTCGGACCGGTGCGAACAAGGCCATTCGCAGCCTCGAGGGCGGGGTAGGCGTCGCATCGAGCGATGGCGCGGGGCACGTCGATCCCGTGGGCGAGGAGCGCCGCCACCGTGGCGTCCACGACACCGCCGGCCGCGTCGGTAGGGCCATCTTCGCCGTCGGTGCCAAGGCTCGCGATCAAGAGCTCTTCGGGCCACCCATGGCCCGCCTCTCGCCAGGCCTGCAACGCCGCCAGCACGGTCTGCTGGTTGCGACCGCCGAGGCCATGATCCGGCGGAAGGCAGACAATCGACTCGCCACCCTCGATGAAGGCTCGGGGTCGGCCGTCTGCTCGGGCTGCAGCAACGAGCCGCGCTGCTTCGTTGGCCAGACGAATGCCCACCGTGTCGGCC
Source organism: Pirellulales bacterium (assembly GCA_051006595.1). Lineage (GTDB taxonomy): Bacteria > Planctomycetota > Planctomycetia > Pirellulales > UBA1268 > QWPN01. The sequence goes on along the minus strand of JBPCTA010000206.1, from coordinate 7,277 downwards.
GAGGGGTCGCCCGGCTTGGCCTGCCGAACGGTGACGTCGTAGCCGAGATCACGGGCTCTCGAGGCGGCCGCATCGACAGCGGTCGCGTTGGTGCCCAAGAGCACATGACTCACATGGCAGCCCTGTGGCGTGGTCCATTCGGACGGATGGCCGGGGTCGGTTACGACCGCGCCTGAGGCCGCGGCTCTGCTGGCGGCTCGCTCTCGCTCGAGGAGCCGCGTGACGCTCGGCACGGCATCGAGGGCCTGGTATCTGCGAAGGATGTCGATCGCGGTCTCCGTTGTGACAGCCACGGGCATGCATGGGCCCGAGGCGATCGATTCGAGCGGATCACCGATGACGTCGGAGAGCACGACCGCGAGCAGCCGGCCCGCCGTGCAGCCGCGGGCCAGGCCGCCGGCCTTCACCACACTCAACGCCTGCCGCACCACATTGAGCTCGCGAATCTCCGCCCCCGCGGCCGCGAGCGCCCGCGTGACGGCGATCTTGTCGTCGAGCGACACCCCGGCGCGTGGCTCGGCGATGGCCGCCGAACCGCCTCCGGTCACGAGCACGATCGCGAGGTCCTGAGGGCCGAGGTCGGCCAGCATGGCCCGCATCCGCCGAGTGGCTGCAACGGCTTCCGGCGTCGGCAGATTGACGGCGGGTGGCCGCGTCTCAAGAACCTCGATGGCAGCCAGTGGCAGGCCACAGCCAACCGGCACGCTCACGAGCCCCGTCACGGAGCGGCCCCTCGTGATCGCCGGAGCGAGGAGGCTCTCCAGGGCCGCCGCCATGCCGGCGGCCGCCTTGCCACCGCCAACGACTACGATCCGTCCGGCGGTCGTCGCGGGCGGTTCCAACACCGCTCCATCCAGCAGGATCGCATCGCCGGCGAGGGTGAGCCGTCGGGGCACGAGGAATTCCGGCCGCACCGCGTCGATCGCCGCGTCACGGATGCTCGCGGCGTCGCCGCGGAGATGAAGGGCAGTCATTCGACACGCGGCGGCGGGAAGTTTTTGGGATCAAATCGCGAAAGGTCGATGCCTCCGCGAGACTCCTCTTCAAGGAGCTTCATCCGCATTTCCAGCCGCTCGAGTCGCCGCGCGAGCAGTGCCGGCGATTCGGCCGACGGAGCGACCGGGCTGACCCGGGGGACGGACGGATAGCCGAGCTGCCGCTGGAGCGCCGCGAAAAAAAAGAGCGGATCCTTGCCACGGTTCGCCCGCGCGATCCGTCCCTCCTTCTCGCCGAACAGGATCACGCGGTCGGGCTCGGGGGCCACGCGACCGGCGTGGATCGCGTCGCGTTTTCCCACCCGCCAGTATTCAGGGCTGCGAACATAGACCAGATCGGCGAGGTCGATCAGCCCCATCTGCCGAGAGACCGTCGCGATCCAGGCCCGCCACTCATCGTCGAAGATCGCATCGCCGGCCGCGGCGGCGAGGCCCTTGGCGTAGTCGAGCCGATTTCGTGAAAGACACTCGAAGCGGTAGAGAAACAACCCCTGTGGCGTCGCACCTTCGGCGCGATACGTCGCCTCCCGTTCGAGCATGGCAAGCGCCGTCCGCATGTCGAACCGCCCCCCCTCCTCCTCGGCAGAGGCGATCACGAACGTCTGAAACGTGGTGAAGTAGTGGGGCAGGCGGGCCATCGCCGTGGAGAACGTGCCCACCAGCTTCAACTCGCCCGCGAGGTAGTCGAGCGCCATCGGTAGCTTCGAGGTCGCGAGCACCTCCTGGCCGATCGCCGCGAGCGCCTCCTGGGCGGCGATGCCGGCGGTGATCCGCTCGGCGAACGACCGGAACAGGTAGGCCTGTTCGATGTATTCCTCACGGTCGAGCATGCTGGCACCGGTGGGGCCGGGCACCGGACCGGCGGGGCGTCCGTCGGCCGCGGCCGCGGCGGTCCTGCATCCTATAATGCTTTTTGACCACGCCCACGCGCCCTCCGGAACTCCGCGATGCCCACCAGCTTTTCGACCATCGAAGCCGCCGTTGCTGCCATCGCCCGAGGCGACGTGGTGATCGTCGTCGACGCGGAGGACCGGGAGAACGAGGGGGATTTCGTCTGCGCCGCCGAGAAGGCGACGACCGACGTCGTCAACTTCATGATCCGCGAGGGCCGCGGGCAGGTCTGCATGGCGATCCTCCCTGACGTGGCGCAGCGGCTCGACTTGCCGATGATGGTTGCGACCAACTCGACGCCGCTGGGCACCGCCTACACCGTGCCGGTCGATCACCGGACCGCCCGCACGGGCATCACGGCGGCGGAGCGGGCCACGGCGATCGCCGCACTTGTCGACCCGACGAGCAAGCCCACTGACTTCGTGCGACCCGGGCATCTCTTTCCGCTCGTTGCGAAGGAAGGGGGCGTGCTCCGCCGGGCAGGCCACACCGAAGCAGCCGTCGATCTGCCGCGGATGGCCGGGCTCGCACCTGCCGGCGTGATCTGCGAGATCCTCGATGACTCGGGCAACCGGGCCGACCGCCAGACGCTCTTCGCGCTCGCGAAGGCGCATCGCCTCGAGATGATCTCGATCGAGCAGCTCATCCGGCATCGCCGCGCCCGCGAGCAGCTCGTGGAGCGGATCGCCGAAGCCGACCTGCCCACGAAGTGGGGACGCTTCCGGGTGATCGCCTACGGAGTGAAATACGAGTCGCAGCAGCCGCTCGTGCTCGTCATGGGCGATGTGGCGGCCGCGGCGGCACCGCTCGTTCGGCTCCATTCGTCATGCTTCACCGGCGACGTGCTCGACAGCCTGCGATGCGACTGTGGCGATCAACTCCACATGGCGCTCGACATGATCGGCCGCGAGGGCTGCGGCGTGCTCGTCTATCTGCCGCAGGAGGGCCGCGGCATCGGGCTCGTCGAGAAGATCCGAGCCTATGAACTGCAGGACCAGGGGCTCGACACGGTCGAGGCGAATCTTGCGCTCGGCTTCAAGGCCGACTCCCGCGACTATGGCGTCGGCATCCAGTTGCTCAAGGATCTCGGGCTCCGCCAAGTTCGGCTCCTGACCAACAACCCGAAGAAGACCGACGCCTTCATTTACGGCGGCTTCGACCTCGAGGTGGTGGATCAGGTGCCGATCCTGCCGCCGGTGCACGAGTTCAACGAGCGGTATCTCGCGACCAAGCGCGAAAAACTCGGGCATCGTTTTCCCGACTGAGCCTGCGGCCGCGATACCGGGGGAGGAAGTTGACCCCGCTGCTGCCGTGGCCGTAGCATCGACGTTTTTCCTGTGCTCGGGAGGCATGCATGCCCTTGACCCACCTCGCGGCGGCTGCGGCCGGAGTTGTTCGCCGGTCACCCGGGCGTGTCTGGTTGAGCCCGGCCTGCCTCATGGTTCCGGTGGTCGTCATGGTCGTCATGGTTGTCATGGTCATCATGACCTGCGGCTGTGGCCGTAAGACTGCCGAGCCGCAACTCCGGGCCGAGCCCGAGGTGCCGTCAGCCAGCACCGCTCCAGCTGAACCGGCCGCCACGCCGCCGGAAGCGGCCTTCGAACCGCCTCCGCTCGAGGCGCTCGAACGTGACGTGACGTGGATCGACCGGCCCGTGAAAGACGCCCTCGCGCTGCTCCGAGACGAGCAGTCGCGGGAAACGCCCTTGGCCACCGCTGCCGAGGCCCTCGCGGTCGAAAACGACTCTGCCGAGGCCAACGCCAAGATCCTCTCCGCCCTCGGCCGACTTCCCGAAGCGGGCCAGGCCGATCTCGAGGCACGGCTCGACCGCCATGTGGCCGGTGACCTCGGCAGCACCAATCCGATCTTGATCAGCTCTGCCGCCGAGTTCGACATCCTCGGGCTCACGGGCTTCGGGCTGTTTTCCTTCGACCGTGGCCTCGAGCCATTTGCCAATGCCGAGACGGTGGAAAGCTGGCAGACGAGCGCCGACGGCCTGTATGACAAGGTCGTGATGCGGGACGACCTCGTGTGGAGCGACGGCACGCCGATCACCGCCCATGACATCGCCTTCACCTACCGGGTGATCATGGATCCGCGGGTGCCCGTGCCGGCCGTCCGCAGCGGCACCGATCAGATGCGGGGCGTGCATGCCTACGACGATCGAACGCTCGTGTTTTTTCACAAGGAGCCGCTGGCCACCAACGTCTGGAACATCAACTTTCCCGTGCTGCCGCAGCATGTCTACGCCAACACCTGGGAAAAGGATCCCACGCTCAAGGACAGCCCCGAGCATGTGGCGCTCGAGGAGAAGCCGGTGTCGGGCGGCCCCTACGAGATCCTCATGCGGAAACGCGGCCAGGAGATCGTGCTGCGACGACGAACCAACTGGAGCTCCGTGAAGGGGCGAAAAGTCCGCGATGAGCCCTTCTTCAAGGACATCCGCTTTCGCATCATCGAAGACCCCAACACGGCGCTCCTGGCGCTCAAGTCGGGCGAAATCGACGAGATGGTTCTGCAGCCGGAGCAGTGGACGACCCAGACCGTCGATGCCGACTATTACCGCCTCAACACCAAGGCGACGGCGCCGGAATGGGTCAGCTTTCACTTTGCGTGGAACATCGCCACGCCGTTCTTCGCCGACCGGCGGGTGAGACGGGCCATGAGTTACGCCCTCGATCACGACCGCATGCTCGAGAAGATTTGCCTCGGGATGTATTCCCCCTGCGCCGGCAACTTCCCCACCGGCTCCTGGATGGCGGGCCCGAAGAAGCTCCAGCCCTACAAGCAGGATCTCGACAAGGCCGAGGCGCTGCTCGACGAGGCCGGCTGGATCGACCACGACAACGACGGCATTCGCGACAAGGAGATCGACGGCCGGCTCGTGCCCTTCGAGTTCACGATGCTGGTCAACCAGCAGCCGTTCCGGATCGCCCTCTGCACCCTGCTGAAGGAGAATCTCGACCAGATCGGCGTGATCGTCAACGTGCGGCCGGTGGAGGTGACGGCGCTGCAGGACATGATGCAGAAGAAGAACTTTCAGGCCTGCATCTCCGGCTGGGGTTCGGGCACCGATCCCGACAGTTCGGAAAACATCTGGAAGACCGGCGAGATGCGAAACTATTGCGGGTATTCCAACCCCGAGGTCGATCGTCTCTTCACCGAGGGCCGCCGCGAACTCGACCGCAGTCGGCGGGCCGAGAAATACTCGCGGATCCAGGAGATCCTCTACGAGGACCAGCCCTACACCTGGCTCTTCTGGCGAAACAGCTTCTATGGCTTCTCGAAGGAACTGCGGGGCTATGTGTTCAGCCCGCGGGGTCCCTACCACTACTCTCCCGGCTCCGGCAGCCTGTGGAAGCCGCGGCAGGAGTGATCATGGCCACGTACCTTTTGCGACGGCTGCTGCTGGGATGCGTGACGCTGGCGGCGATCACCTGCATCGTCTACGGACTGGCCCGCAACATGCCGGGCAATCCCTTGACGGCACAGATGGGGGAGGATCCGAGCCGAAAGATCACGGCCGCCGACTACGAGCGAATGCAGCGGGCCTACGGGCTCGACAAGTCGTGGCCCGAGGGCTATCTGCAGTGGGCCGGTAACCTCCTCCACGGCGACCTGGGCCGGTCGATCACCCGCAAGCAGCCCGTGACCACGCTGATCGGCGAGCGGATCGGCCCGACGCTGCTGGTGTCGGGCACGGCGTTCGTGCTGATCTGGCTGGCGGCGGTGCCGCTGGGACTCTACTCCTCGGCCCGGAGCGGCCGCCCTGACGAGCGGCTCACGAGCCTTCTGCTCTACGCGCTCTACTCGTTTCCGACGTTCGTGGCGGCGCTCTTTTTGCAGGTCGTGTTCGCTGTCTGGCTGCGGGGCACGGCCTGGGAGTTGCCGCTCTTCGGCATGAGTGATCTGCCGGCCGACGCGGCGACCAGTTCCCGCATGCTCGACATCGCCCGCCACATGATCCTGCCGGTCACCTGCCAGACCTACGTGAGCCTCGCCTACGACAGCCGCTTCATCCGGGCCAACATGGAGGAGGCCATCCGCCAGGACTACGTCCGCACGGCCCGGGCCAAGGGGGCGGGGCCGTGGCGGGTGCTCTTTCGACATGCCTTCCGCAACACGCTCATCCCGCTCGTCACGCTGCTGGGACTCTCGCTGCCCTCGCTCATCGGCGGCTCGATCATCATCGAGCAGATCTTCACCTGGCCGGGCATGGGCCGGCTGTTCTTCGAGAGCATCCGCGAGCGCGACTATCCGACGATCATGGGGCTGACGCTGATGTTCAGCGTGCTCACGCTCCTCGGCCAGCTGCTCGCCGACGTGCTCTACTGCCTCGTCGATCCCCGGGTGAGCGTGGCGTGATGGAGCGTTCCCACGGATTCTGGGTGGAGGCATGGAGGCGCTACCAGCGGCGGCCGCTGGCCATGGCCGCCCTCGCCTTCGTCGCTTTTTTGGTGATCGTGGCCACCTTGGCGCCGGCGATCGCGGGCACGAAGCCCGTGCTCTGCCGCTACAAGGGGCGGATCTACGCACCTTGCCTGGGCTACTTCGACCGCCGGCTCGAGCCCGCGATCTTCACCAAGGACAAGTTCCGTGGCACCTACCCCAAGAACCTCGCGGAGAAGGATCCGGCCAGCTGGGCGATCTGGCCGCTCTTCTTTCAGGATCCCTATCGCAGCGTTCGCGGCGACGAATGGCCCGGCCGGCCCGAGAATCCCGCCATGGACCAGGGCCGGCCGAGCTGGACCAATCCTTTCGGCACCGATCAGGCGGGCGTCGACGTGCTCGCCAAGATGGTCCACGGCACCACGGTGGCGCTGCTCGTGGGATTCGTGTCGATGGGGATCGCGGGCACGATCGGCATCATCGTGGGGGCGATCGGCGGCTACTTCGGCGGCTGGATCGACATGCTCACCAGCCGCATCACCGAGATCGTGATGTGCGTGCCCACGCTCGTGCTCATCCTGGCGATTCTTGCCATCATCGAGAAGCCGACGATCTGGCACACGATGGCGATCATCGGCATGACCGGCTGGACCGGCATCGCCAGGCTCACCCGCGGCGAGTTCCTCCGGCTGAAGGGCAGCGAATACGTCACCGCCGCGCGGGCCGCCGGAGCCGGCCCGGGACGGATCATCCTGCGGCACATCCTTCCCAACGCTCTCGCCCCGATCCTCGTGCCGATCACGTTTGGGATCGCAGCGGCGATCCTCACCGAGAGCGGACTCTCGTTCCTCGGCTTCGGGCCGCCACCGCCGTCGGCCAGCTGGGGCTCGATCCTGAACGGCGCCCGGAGCAACCTTGGCATGTGGTGGCTGGTGCTCTTTCCGGGGACGGCAATCTTTCTGACGGTGCTCGCCTACAACCTGATCGGCGAGGGCCTCCAGG
>JBPCTA010000205.1:0-2856 GCA_051006595.1 Pirellulales bacterium | reverse complement strand
GCCGCCGAGCGATGACGTAGGCGTCGGCCAGTTCGTCCGCCCGCTGGTGGGCGAGTTCGCCGCCACGGCCAAACCGAAACGTGTGTGGGCACTTCGCCAGTTCTTCGAGCCACGCGGCCACGTCAAACTTTGCATAGCTCTCCGCAATACTTGTTTTCACGCCGCCGATACCCAGCGCGAACAGCAGAAAACCCACGAGTGCCACCATCACTGCCGCAAAGGTGAGCAAATAGGGGTGATAGAAGGCGAGCACGGCAAGGCCGACGACCGTGATCATGACCACGCCGATGCCGTCCACCAGCAGCGTGGCAAGCGCCTTTTGCACCGACGCGACCTCGAAGAACCGGTTGACGATATCGGTGGGATTGCGGCCGTCGAACGACTCCATCTCGGCGCGGGCGAAGTGATCGGCGAAGGCATCGGCCGTGCGCACGAAGAATCGTCGCTGCAGGCATTCCACCACATACAGCTGGATGGCCCGCAAGACGGCCGAGAGCGCCAGGAAGCCAAACATCACGCCCGCCAGCACGATCACCGGCCAGAGCTGCACGCCAAACGCCACGGTGTTGACGAGCGCCTCGATGGCGGCCGGCGTAACGATCGACAGCACGCCGACGGCCACGGCAAACATGACCACGGTCCAGATGTCGCTGCGTTCAAAACGCAGCGCATCGGTCAGCCGTTTCCACGGTCGCTTTCCGGTTCCGCCATGATGCTGATGTGCCATGCGTCAGAAGGTTTCCTGGGGCCCATGATCATGGAGCAGTCCTGCGGGTCAGACAACCTCAAATGGTGCCCACGTGAAGCCCGCCGCAAACGCCCCGTGTCCGCGAAAGCCGACCGGCCGTAAGGCCGCGGGCCGTCCTCCGCAGCACCCACATCAAAACAACCCCACCAGCTTCTGCCATGCCGTCCACGCGCCGATGGCGATGAAGCCCGCGGCCGAGGTCCAGAGCAGCAGATCCCACGCTCGCGATGGCGCGAGCCGGGGATCCGCCGCGCCGTGACGAAACCAGACCACCGCCACGCCGAGGGCCGCGAGCATGATCGCCTGCGCGATGCCGCTGGCGAGCACCATCGCCACGGGCTCGCGGATCAGCAGGGCGAGAGCCACGGCCGCGAGCACCCACGCCACCGAGAGTCGCCGCGTCCACCGGTTCCGCGAGGCCTCGTCGCCCGGCAGTCGGCCGGCGAGGATCAGACCGTCGGTCACCATTCGGGCGTTGCCGGCGGCGGCGACGAACAGCGTCGAATAGAGCACCGCAAACGCGCCCACGAGGAAGGCCGCGCTGGCCCAGGATCCAAACACGGGGGCATACATCGCCCCCAGTGTGCGCACCATCTCGCCGCCGGCGGGCACGAGTCCGAGCCGGCCGAGCGTGGCGGCTCCCAGCAGGTAAAAGCAGATCGTCACGAGCGTGTAGACGACCATCGAGGTCCAGGCGTCGAGCTGCATCACGCGGAGCCAGCCGCGAGCCCGTGCGGCCCAGGCCGGCGAGTCGTCGCGCGGGCCCACCGCGGCTCCGTAGCCTTTCTCGAGGCACCAGTAGGGATAGATCATCAGTTCGCTTGCCCCCACACCGATGATGCCAAACGTGGCCAGCGCCGTCACGAGCGGCGACCGGCCGTTGATGGCGGGCGGGATCGAGGGCACGAGGCCGCTGGTGAGCTCGTGGCTCGAGATCGCCCAAGCGGGATCGAACTGGAGAAGCACGAGGGCCAGGAGCGTGACGAGCGTGAAGATGCCGACGAGCGCGATCGACACTCGCTCGATGAGCCGATAGCGGCCGATGGCAAGCAGCACGGCCGTGACGGCTCCGGTGATCAAGCTCCAGAGCGTCTCGTCGGGAGCGCGGGGGAGCGCCTCCGCGCGGGCGGTGGCGGCGGCCAGCTGCGTCGCGAGGTCGTCGGCCGTCGCGGCAGCGCCCGATCGTCGCGCGGCAGCCTCCGCCACGAGCAGCCCTGCGGCGGCATCGTGGGCGGTGTTCCAGTCGCGGCCAGCGGCGGTGAGGGGCATCCCGGCGGCGAGCGTCTGGGCCACGCCGGCGACGATGCCCCCCTGCTGCACCACAATCAGCACCGTCATCACCGCCCATCCCCAGTAGATCCAGCCGCGGCCGGCGAGCCGGGGTCCGGGCACGCGATCGAAGGCATCGAGCGGAGTGCGGCCCCAGGTGAGCGTGTTGCGGCCGATCTCGACCTGCGCGGCCACCTTAATGATGCAGCCGAGCACGATGAGCCAGAGCAGGGCAAAGCCTGCCTGGGCGCCGGAGGTGGTGGTGGCGATGAGTTCGCCGCTGCCCACGATGGAGCTTGCAAGAATGATTCCCGGCCCGAGGTGGGCGAGCGATTCGAGCAGCGTCTGCGGCGGTTCGGCGGTGTGTTTGGGCATAGGACGCGTTCCGTCAGTCTGCCCGCCACCCGTCGCCGTGCCCATCCGATCAATTCCAGGCCTATTCAGGCCTGAGCAGATCCACTCAAGCCGACTGCAGGATTTCCACGCTGTTGACATGGATCAAGGCCACAAACAAAAAGCGATCTTCGTTGGGGTAATAGACGAGCACTTTATTCTTGCCGATGACCGCACATTCCGGGTGGCGGATCTCGTGCGATTCCCCGTTGGAGAGTCGCAGGCACAGCGGCTCAAACGGCCGTCGCTGCAGCATGTCGCGAATCGTGTCAGCGTTCATAGGGCCTCCGCAAAAGAAGTGGCCAGCCATCCCGAGTATCGCATGCCTCGCCAGCGTGCAAGACACACGCGCCAGGCCTGCTCAGGCCGACTGCAAGATCTCCACGCTGTTGACATGGATCAGGGCGAGGTGAGTCGTTCGATCTTCTTCCGGGTAGCCAAGAATC
>JBPCTA010000204.1:0-4616 GCA_051006595.1 Pirellulales bacterium | reverse complement strand
GCCCCTCGCTGAGTTCATGCCGTCTTCGTACCAGCCGACCGGCCGTGAGGCCGCGGGCGAAGCACGTTTGATTCAGGCAGATCCCGGGTTCACCCCACGCCTCACGGCGTTGGGCTTGGACAGTTCACCCCACGCCTTACGGCGGTGGGCTTGGACGGCCGGAGTCGCGAGCCGCATCAGGCCATCGCCTTTACGGCGTTGGCGAACATCGTGAGGCCGGCGCCGGGGGCGGAGGGGTCGAGGCGGCCGCTCCACGAGGGATGCTGCGTGGCGTCGATGAAGCGTTCCGGATGAGGCATCAGGCCGAAGACGCGGCCGGTGGGATCACAGGCCCCCGCCACGTCGCCCAGCGCACCGTTGGGATTCGTCGAGCAGCCGGCATCGTCGTGCGCATAGGTGAGCGGCAGTTGTCCGGCGGCACGGAGCGGTTCAAGAAGGGCGGAGTCGCGGAGCACGAATCGACCCTCGCCGTGCGCGACCGGCAGCTCGAGGTGGTCGAGGCCCCGCAGGAACACGCAGGGCCCAGGAGCGACGTTCAGCCGAACCCAGCGGTCCACGAAGCGGCCGGAGGTGTTGTGGGCGAGCGATGCCTGCGGCGCACCGGTGGCGGGATCGGCGAGCAGCAGGCCCGTCTGCAGGAGCACCTGGAAGCCGTTGCAGATGCCGAGCACGAGTCCGCCGCGATCGCGAAACCGGAGCAGCGCGTCAGACAATCGCGTCTTCAGTTCGAGCGCGAAGATGCGTCCACTGGCAATATCGTCGCCGTAGGAAAAGCCACCCGGAATGCAGAGGATCTGGCAGTCGTCGGCGATCGCCGGCCGCTCGGAGAGCGCCCGCACGTGGACGCGGCGGGCGATCCCACCGGCCCGCTCGAAGGCATGCGCCGTTTCGTGGTCACAGTTGGTGCCAGGAGCGCGGAGAATCAGGGCACGGGGCGACAACATTTCAGACGGATTCCCCTCTCCAGGCACGCGCGAGCTTCTCCACGGGCACGCGTTCGACGCCGCCGTCCTTGGCCACGATCTCGAGCACGGGATCGGCGGTGACGACACCGATCCAGCCCCACGGCACCCCCGCGAGCAGCGACTCCAATGCGTCGGCATGCTCGGGCCGCACTTCGCAGATGAACCGGCCCGGCGTCTCGCCGAAGGCGACCGCGCGATCGGGCGGCGGCCCGCCATTTCCGCAGGGCACCAGCGCCAGGTCGAGCCGCGCGCCGATCGCGCCGGCGATGGCCATCTCGGCAACGGCCGTGAGCAGCCCGCCGTCTGAGCAGTCGTGGCACGACGCGACGAGGCCGGCCTTGTGGGCGGCCGCCACGGCCCGGCAGGCGGCCTGGCAGCCGGCCACATCGACCGTCGGCACGGCTCCTCCGCGCACGCCGCCGGCGAGTTCCAGCTGGCTGCCCGCCAGGCCGTTCAGATCCGCCTGCGAGAGGCCCATCACCGCCAGCCTGTTGCCCGCGGCCTTGAGATCGGGAGAAAGGGCCCGCCGCACGTCGTCGACCTGTCCCAGCGCCGTCGCGAGGAGCGTGGGCGGGATCGAAATCTCGCGGGCGGCGCCCGAGTCGTCCGTCCAGGCGAACACGTTGTTGAGGCTGTCTTTGCCGCTCACGAATGGCGCCGCGAAGGCAATGGCGATGTCGTGGCAGGCGCGACAGGCCTCGACCAGCGTGCCGAGCGAGTCTTCACGGCGGGTGTCACCCCAGCAGAAGTTGTCGAGCAGCGCGATGCGGTCGGGATCGGCGCCGGCGGCAACGGCATTGGTGATCGCCTCGACGATCCCTCCGGCGGCCATCTGGTAGGGGTCGATGCGGCCGAGGCGGTGGCGGAGCCCCACTCCCAGCACGATGCCGCGATTTCGCCCCAACACACCGCGGATCACGGTGCCATCGGCGGGGCCTTCTCCCGGCCCGAGCAGGGGCTTGATCACCGAGCAGCCCTGCACTTCGTGGTCGTATTGGCGGATGATTCGCTCCTTGCTGGCCACGTCGGGCAGCGCGAGCACGTCGAGCAGCCAGGCTGCCAGCGAGCCGTCGCCGAGCCAGGTCGCCGGCAGCGGCAGCGGGGGAACATGCCGCGACGTCAGCCGTTGCTTCGGCCGGCCCTCGTGGAGGAAATGGCAGTCGAGATCGCCTGCAACGTGCCCCTGCCAGCGGAGCACGATCCGGCCGGCACCGGTGAAGGTGCCGATCGCCGTCGCCTCCACCCCTTCGTCGGCTGCGACTCTCGCCAGCCTGTTCCAGTCGGCGGGATCGACGGCGAGCACCATCCGTTCCTGCGCCTCCGAAATCCAGACCTCCGAGGCCGAGAGCCCCTCATACTTGAGCGGCACCGTGTCGAGATCTACCGCTGCACCGAGCGTGGCGGCCATCTCACCGACGGCGCTCGAGAGACCGCCGGCGCCGCAGTCGGTGATCGCGTGGAAGAGTTTCTGCCGCGAGGCCTCGAGCACGAAGTCGGTGAGGATCTTCTCGTTGATCGCATGGCCGATCTGCACCGCACCACCGCTCTCGGTTTCGCTCTGGCTCGAGAGTTCGATGCTCGAAAACGTGGCGCCGTGGATGCCGTCGCGGCCCGTGCGGCCGCCGGCCACGACGACCAGATCTCCCGGCTGCACGGCCGCCTCCGCGCTGCCGCGGGGCATGATGCCGACGGTGCCGCAGAAGACGAGCGGATTGCCGAGGTAGCCGGGATCGAAGGCGACAGCGCCCGCGATCGTGGGAATCCCCATCCGGTTGCCGTAGTCGCGCACGCCGGCCGCCACGCCCGCCAGCAGCCGTCGCGGATGAATCACACCGGGCGGAATCTCGGCCGTGGGAGTGTCGGGCGGCGCCACGCAAAACACGTCGAGGTTGGCGATCGGCTTGGCACCCAGGCCGGTGCCGAGCACGTCGCGGATCACGCCCCCGAGGCCGGTCGCCGCGCCGCCGTAGGGCTCGATCGCCGAAGGATGATTGTGGGTCTCGACCTTCACGCAGATGTCGTGATCGCCGTCGAACCGCACGACCCCGGAGTTGTCGCGAAACACGCTCACGCACCAGTCCTTCGGGACGAGCGTCTCACGAATGGTGCGGGTGGCGGCAAACACGGTCTCCTTGAGGAGATTGTCGTAGTGCGACTCCCCTGCGGGGCCGACATGATCGATCCCGCTCGAGAGCGTCTTGTGGCAGCAGTGCTCGCTCCAGGTCTGGGCGATCGTCTCGAGCTCGATCTCGAAGGGGTCGCGGCCAAGCGCGAGAAAATGGTCGCGGACGGCGTGCAGTTCGCGAACGGTCAGCGCCAGGCAGCGTTCGCGGCTGAGCCGTTCGAGGGCCGCTGCATCGAGGCCGGCGAGCGGAATCGTCTCCTGCTCGAACGACCAGGTGCGGCCTCCTGCCAGGGTGGTGATCGGCAGCCGGCCGACGATGATCTCCTGGATCGCGTCATTGGCGAGGAGTTTGCCTGCCAGCCGGTCCACGTCTGAGGCGTGCATCGCCGGCAGCCAGTACTTCCGCATGCTCCGGACGACGACACCTCGATGCCCCAGCACCGCCACGGCCCCCTGGGCGGTGAGGCCCGCCGGGTCGGTGACGCCCGCGCGTGGCAGCACATGGACGATCGTGGGCAGCCCATCGACGGCGTGCGCGAGCCGCGCAGCGCCGACCTCGTCAACCACGAACGACTCCGTGACCGGGTCGGCCAGGAGCGTCGTCGCGATGCGTTCCACGTCGGCCCGCGTGAGATTGCCTTCGATCAGCCAGCCGGCCGCGGTTCGAACCCGCGTGCAGCCGCCGATACCAAGCTCCACCGCCCCGGCGACGACGTCCCGCGCCGCATGATCGGCGGCCGGATCGCCGAGGACGACGTCAACTTCCCACAGCATCTCGGTGTTCCTTGGCGCGGGCGAGCAGGGCGACGAGCCGACGACGGTCTCCCGCCTCGATGGCAGAGAGCATCCGTTCCACGAAGCCCGCGAACCGCTTCATCGCGGGGCCGAGTTCAGCGGCGTTGTCGAGGAGAATGTCGGCCCAGAGTTCGGGGTCGCCGGCGGCGATGCGGGTCGTGTCGCGCCAGCCGCCGGCGGTGAACGTGCGAGAGGCGGGGGGCGTGGCGGCCGCGAGGGCTGCAGCCACCAGATGGGGCGTGTGACTCGTGGCGGCAAGGATGCGGTCGTGCTCGCGGGGCGTCATCATGAACACCGTCGATCCCAGCGCCGCCCAGAAATCGCCGATCGCTTCGGTGTCGTGTCGGGGCGTGGCCGCCACGGGGGTGACCACGGTCACGCGGCCGGCGAAGAGCTCGGCATCGGCGGCGGCAGGGCCGCGTCGATGACTGCCGGCGATCGGGTGGCTGCCGACGAATCGTCCGCGTCGTCGTCGCCGACGCTTCTCCCAGGCGGAGACGATCGAGGCCTTCGTGCTTCCGGCGTCGGTCACGAGCGTGCCTGGCTTCACGACGGCATCGACTTCGTCGAGCAGGTGCGGAATGGCCGCCACCCCGGCGGCGACCACGACGAGATCGGCCTCGGCGACCGCTGCCACGGCGAGCGAGGTTTCCGTGACGGCGCCAGCCTTCTTGGCGGCCGCGAGCGACTCAGCCGACCGCCCGATCCCGATTACCCGGGTGGCGAGCCTG
>JBPCTA010000203.1:0-2733 GCA_051006595.1 Pirellulales bacterium | reverse complement strand
GGCACGCAGTATCGCTCTGGTGTCTTCTATCACGATGACGAGCAGAAACGGATTGCCGAGGATGTGATCAAGCGGCTCGATCAGGCCAGGGTCTTCCCGGGAAAAATCGTGACTGAGGTCACGAAGGCAACGATCTTCTACCCCGCCGAGGCCTACCACCAGGATTACTTCGCCAACAATCCGTTTCAGCCCTACTGCCAGGCGGTCGCGGCTCCGAAAGTGGCAAAGGTTCACAAGTTCTTCAAGGATTTGGTGAAGTGACCACGAGCGAGGAACTTGCCGCCGCCGTCGATCTCGCACTCGCTCACTCGTGGGACGAGGCTCACGAGATCGCCCAGCGGTACGAAGGCGATGCGGCAGCCGATTGGCTCCACGCCGTGCTCCACAAGATCGAGGGCGACGCAGGCAACTCGCGGTATTGGTATCGCCGTTGCGGCAAACTCGACCGCGCGGGGGACGATGCGGCTCTCGAACTCGCCGCAATCAAGGAATCGCTCGCTGGATGATGCCGACTCACTCGCCCGTCATCGGCTCGAGCGGCGGAAAGTCGTCCGCCGTCACACCGCGGGCCACGAGCTTCGCGCCTGCCAGCGTTCGCATCGAATAGTTCATGTCGGCGAGCTTCATGCACTCGGTCCACGCGGCAACGGCCTCATCGTCGCGGCCTTCACGTTCGAGAATGAGTCCGAGCAGATAACCGAGCGTGCATCGCTTTCGCGAATCGAGCTTCGCAGCCAGAGCCTGCAGCGGTGCGGCATCGATCCGTCCGGTTGCCTCCAGCCCTGTGGCCGCAAGGGCCTTCGCGAGCGCCACGAGTTCGGGCCGCGGGCCACCCACGCCCGGGCTGTCGCCCTCTGTCGCGGCCGTGATCACCGCTCCGAGCTTTTTCTGCAACGCGTCGCCGGTCGGCGGCGGCTGCTCGTTCAGGAGGAACAGCAGCTGATTGCTCGGGTGGGCGGCCATGGCCGGCGCGACCTCGAGCGCGCGTCTCATCGCCACGGCATCGCCAGCCAGCCGCGCGAGCTCGTAGCCGGCATCGGCGGCCCGCATGCGGTCGAGTTGCCCCGACTCCAGCACCTCGCGGAGCTGGGCTTCCGATGCCCGGGCATCGCCCTTGCCGGTCCGGCGGCAGAACGCATACCAGCCGACCGTGCCTGGATACCGTTCAAACCCCGCCTTGAGCACGGCCTCGGCACGTTCCCATTTTCGAAGGGCTTCATGGCATTGGGCCAGCAGATCGATCCCGTCGCCAGCATAGGTTCGTGCAGCCTGCTCGGCGTAGGGGAGCGCCTGCTCCGCCTTCCCCGCATGGAGAAGCTTTCTGGCAATCGCGCAGCGGATGGTGGCGTGCTGCAGACCGTAATCGGGTTTCTCGAGCGCGGCCTCGAGTACCTCGAGCCACCGGCGGTCGTCACCCTTCCGCGCGTGCACTTCGGCCCAGGCCTGGTAGATCGTCGAGTCGTGCGACAATGCCGCGGCGCGCCCCAGCAGCGCATCCGCCTCGTCAAACTCCTGGCGGTCGAGGTGGCGACGGCCGAGCGCGGCGGTGACCGAGGCGAATCGGTCGGAGTGCCGCCGGAGCGACTCGTCGTCTCCAGGCTGGGGCCGCAGGCCGCGGTTGATCGTCAATAGCGAGATCATGGGCGCGTGAGGTGAGACCTGACGCATCCGGGCGGCCCAGTAGTCGAGCGATTCCTCGTCGGCGGTGGTGTAGCGAAGAAACCAGGCAAGTTCACCGGCCGTGTCATCGACGAATCGGGCGGCAACGCGGCCCAGTGTCGCCCGCCGCTTGTCGTCGAAGGGAATCGTGCGATCAAAAAAAGGCCGCATGCCGTGCTCGATCACGTCCGGCCGGTAGGCGAGCGTCTTCTCGGCGGCCTTGGCCCGCACCGCCGGGTCGCTTGCATAGAGCAGGACCGTGTCGCCATACGGATGGAGGGCGATGATCGGCCGCGAAATGGCGAGCCACTCATCCGTCGAAATGCCATACTGGAGACGTTCGAACTTGCCGCGATCAAAGACGGCCATCCAGGCGAGTTCGCGGACCATCAGCCCCAGCGTCTCCCAGCGGGGCTCGCCGCGATCGGGTCGGCCGTCGGCCTCCAGGCGGCCGCGGTCGAGCAGCCCGCGAATCAACGTTGCCGTGGCCGTGAGATCGATCGCCCCCTCGGGGGCTGACTCGCGTCTGCCGCCGGGCCGAAGCCCGGTCTTAGGCTTGGCAGATGCCGGGAAGCCGTCGAGCCGCACCGCCTCAGGCACGATCCCGACGGCGACTTCGCGGGCAGCGGCCAACGTGACCGCGTTGGAGGGGCCGAGGTATCCGAGCTTCGCGACCGCGTCCATCAGCCACAGACACGAGGGCTCCTTCTCGAGCAGTCGCAGCCCCGCCTCCGTGGCCTGGGCGCCGCAGGCCGCCTGGTCGAACGCGATGAACTCGAGCAGGTCGGCGAGGACCGGCGCATTGGGACGCGATGCTTCCAGATCCGCGATGTCCATCCGGCAGAAGGCGTCGATCACTGGCACCCATGGGGGGCTCGCGATCTTCCGACCCGGGACAGCGGCTAGCTTCTCCGCGCGGGCGAAGTCGTCGAGGGCCGCGGCATGGAGGCCCGTCATGGCCAGCACGCAGCCGCGATGCCACCAGCCAAGGGGCGATTCAGGGTCCCGCGCAGCCATCCGCTGGGCGTAGACGAGGGACCGGGCCTTGAGAGCCTTCGAGAGCGGATCCCAGCA
>JBPCTA010000202.1:0-2925 GCA_051006595.1 Pirellulales bacterium | reverse complement strand
CATCGCGGTGGAGTGGAAGGGCACGAAGATCAACATCATGGACACCCCCGGCCACGCCGACTTCGGCGGCGAGGTGGAGCGGGTGCTGCGGATGGCCGACGGGGCGCTCGTGCTCGTCGATGCGGCCGAGGGGCCGATGCCTCAGACGCGGTTCGTGCTCTCCAAGGCGCTCGAGTGCCGCCTGCGGCCGGTGGTGGTGGTCAACAAGATCGACCGTCCCGATGCCCGACCGCTCGAGGTGCTCGACGAAATCCTCGGCCTGTTCCTCGAGCTCGGCGCCGATGACGATCTCGCTGATTTCCCGTTCGTGTATGCGTCTAGCCGCGGCGGCTACGCCTCCCACGACCCCGCGGTCCGCGAGGGCACGATGCAGCCGCTGCTCGACCTCGTGCTCGAGAAGATTCCCGGGCCGCTCGTCGACCCTGCGGCACCCCTCCGGATGCTCGTGACCACGCTGGGCTGGTCCGATTACGTGGGCCGGATCGCGATCGGCCGCGTGGAGTCGGGCGCGATCACCAAGACGTCGCCGGTGGTGCGATCCACCGCGTCGGGGAGCCTCGTGCCGGCAAAACTCGTCGGCGTGCAGGTGTTTGACAAGCTCGGCCGCGTCGATGTCGAGCAGGCGACGGCCGGCGACATCGCAGCCGTCAGCGGCATCGAAGACGTCGAGATCGGCGACACGATCTGCGATGCCGCCGATCCGCGGCCGCTGCCGCGGCTCTCGGTGGACGAGCCGACGCTCTCGATGGTGTTTAGCATCAACACCTCCCCGCTGGTCGGCCGCTCGGGCAAGTTCCTCACCACGCGGCATCTCCGCGATCGGCTGGAGAAGGAGTTGGAGCGAAACGTGGCCCTCCGCGTCGAGCCGATCGCAGGCACCGAACAGTTCGCCGTCTCGGGCCGCGGCCTCCTCCATCTCTCCGTGCTCATCGAGACGATGCGCCGCGAGGGCTTCGAGATCTCCGTGGGCAAGCCCCGCGTGATCCTGCACAAGGAAAACGGCGTGACGATGGAGCCTTTCGAGACGCTCGTCGTCGAGGTTCCACACGACAAGCTCGGCCCCGTGATGGAGCTCACGGGCTCCCGCCGCGGCCAGCTCAAGCACATGGGTTCGCGGGGCGAGTTCGCCCACACCACGTTCTCGATTCCGGCGCGTGGGCTGATCGGCCTCCGCACCCGCGTGCTCAACGCCACGCAGGGCACCGCCATCATGCATCACCGCTTCGAGGCCTGGCGGCCGATGGAAGGGGAGCTGTCCGGTCGCGCCAACGGCGTGCTGGTGTCGATGGTGCCGGGCAAGGCCGTGGCCTTCGGTCTCGACGGCCTCCAGGAGCGGGCCGACCTCTTCATCGAACCGGGCGACGAGGTCTACGAGGGGATGATCTGCGGCGAGAACGCCCGCAGCGACGACATGACCGTGAACCCGACCAAGGAAAAGAAGCTCACCAACATGCGGGCCAGCGGGAGCGACCGCAACATCCTGTTGAAGCCGCCGCGGCGGATGTCGCTCGAGGAGGCGCTCGAATACATCGAGGACGACGAGCTCGTGGAAGTCACGCCCGCGGTGATCCGGCTGCGCAAGGTCTTTCTCTCGGAGAACGAGCGGAAGAAGGTCTCGCGTCAGAAGGCGTCTGTCTAGGCGTCTGTCTGGGACTCTGGCCCGCGCACGTACCCGCGTCTTCCGGCGCCGGTCTTCCTCGCGCGGCCGTCTGTCCAAGCCCAACGCCGTGAGGCGTGGGGATGCCGATCAAAACTCGTAGGCCACGCCGGGCTTCATGAGCTCGACGTTCGGCAGCCGCAGAGCGGCAAGTTCACGGGCGATCTCGTCGGCAAAGCGGGCCTTGCGGTGGACGACGATCCAGCGGATGTCGCGGTCGAGCTTGGCCACCTCAGCCGCAAACGTCGCCGGGCAGTGATGGCCCGTCGACTCCGCGAGATCGGAGTGCCCGTTCGGAAAACTCACCTCCAGAAACACCGCGTCGAGCCGTGGCGCAGCCGCGAGATGCTTCCAGAGCTCGTCCGTCGGCCCCGTGTCGGACGGAAACGCGACCGCTGCCTGGCCGTCGTCGACGAGCAGGCCGAGGGTATCGACGCAGTGGGAGACCGGGATCGGCGTGACCGTGAGTCCGGCCCGAACAACCGGCTCGAGGAGCGTGAGCGGCGTGCCCCGAACGAACTGGTCGTCGCCCGTCGAGAGCGCGAAGAAATCGGGCCAGACGCGGCCGTTGAAAATGTCGCGGTGGATGAAATCAAGCACGTCTTCCGTGCCCAACAGCTCCACGCAGTCGGGCCCGGGACTGTAGACGTTTTCCAGGAGAATCGGCAGCGTGGCGATGTGGTCAATGTGCTCGTGGGTGATGAACACATGCCGGACCCGCTCCTGGCGGGAGAGGTCGGCCATGAGTCCGATGGGCCCCGCGTCGATCGCCACCTCGTCGTTGACGAGAAAGGAGACGAGGAACTGCGCGTCGGTGACGGGAATGCTGGAAGGGAGCAGTTCGACCTTCATGACGGTGGTGTTTCCGGGAAAGGGCGGCAGTCTACCTACATCGAGAAGAAATCGCGGATCCGGCGAAAGATATCCTGGGCAGGGTCCGTCGCCACCTGCTCCTGGCCCGCGATCGCCCGTGATCGTTCGGCCATCCGTTCGCGGAGGGCCGCGCCGATTTCCTCGACGAGCGAGGGCTTCGTCTCGAGCACGCGGCCAAACGCCGCCTTGCACACCTCGAGGAGCCGGGTTTCTTCGAGCGTTGTCACCGTGGCCACGCGGGCGACACCCGTCATCAGCGACATTTCGCCGAAGAAGTCTCCGGGCCCGAGCACGGCGAGGCGGACGGCCGGCAGGTCTCCCTCGCGGGTGGTCACCTAGACTCGCCCCGAAAGGATCACGAACATGCTGTCGCCCGGAGATCCCTGCCGCACCAC
>JBPCTA010000201.1:0-3220 GCA_051006595.1 Pirellulales bacterium | reverse complement strand
GTTCATGCCCGTGAGAGCCGACCGGCTGTAAGGCCGCGGGCATGCTGCTCGCATCGACTCACGGGTCGATCGGCGGTGAGGGCGCGAGTGGCGGTGCGTCGCTGGTCTGATCGTCCTTTTTGAAGATCACGCCCTGCGGTTCCTGCGGCGGCGGCAACTCCTGCGGCATGGCGGCCGCGTCGAGCAAGTCGCGAAATCGATTGCCTTTCGGCGTGGCCTCGACCGTCGCCGACGCCTGCTGCACGGCGGGATCGAAGCGACGGCCGGTCTCCGCAGCGCGGACCGCGGCGAGCCAGCTTTCGAGCGTGATGCGTTCTCGGGCGGTGAGCGGCGACGCCGCGAGGCCGCTCTTCGATGGCGTCGCGGGATGCTTCGCAGCGAGGAGCGTGATCAGTTGCCGTGGATTCCGGTCGGTGCCGATCGTGTCGAGCAAGGCGGCCATATTAGCCAGGGTGTAACTGCGGTCGAGTCGACCCGACGTGGGCCCGCGCTCGAAGGCGGGCTCGTGGGCGGTGGGGCCGCCGTGGCAGGCGCCGGCGGCGCATTTGTTGACGATCAGCGGCTGCACCTTGCGGGTGAAGTCGCTGACCACGTGGGGCGGCAGATCGCTCCCAACGCATCGTGCCACGCCCACGATCGCGGTGATCGTGAAGGCGATGAGGTGGTGGAAGGCGCAAGAGGGCATGAGCGGCATGCTCCGCGAGGATATGCGGGCCGGACGTGGGGCAGGAGGGTAGGGCGTGCTGGCCCACGTTTCAAGGAGACTTCGCTTGTGGCAGACATCCTCGAATCCCTAGACTTCGGCCCCCGGCGCCGAGCCGCCGCCTCGCGGCGACAGCGGCTTACGGCGGCCCCGAAATTCTTCCGCTTCCCACACCCGTTTTTTTCACACGATTTCACCCGAGAGGATCCCATGGAACGCACCTTCGTCATGTTCAAGCCCGATTGCCTCGAGCGCGGCCTCGTGGGACGGATCCTCACCCGCTTCGAAGAGAAGGGCCTGCGACTCGTGGCAATGAAGATGCTGCGAATCACCCCGGCGCTGTCCAAACAGCACTATGCCGAGCACGTCGAGAAGCCCTTTTATTCGGGGCTCGAGGAGTTCATCACGGCGTCGCCGGTGGTGGGCACGATCTTCGAGGGGCCTGAGGTGGTTCGCGTGGTTCGCGAGATGCTCGGCGCTACGAGCGGTCTGAAGGCCGCGGCGGGCACGATCCGAGGCGACTACTCGTCGAGCCGGCAGATGAATCTCGTGCATGCGTCCGATTCGCCCGAGTCGGCGGCGCGTGAGATCGGGATCTACTTCAAGGCCGACGAGATCCAGGCGTGGGATCCGTCGCTCGCCTGCTGGTATCAGGCGCCTGGCGAGGCCTGAGCCGGTGAAAGCCGGCCGGCCGTAAGGCCGCGGGCAGTCCTGCTGTCGATTCCGGGCCGTATCCGGGGTTCACCCCACGCCTCACGGCGTTGGGCTTGTACGGGGTATCCGCTTCGTGAAAGCCGACCGGCCGTAAGGCCGCGGGCAAACCGCGTAGAGACACCGCGCTCGCTCGATCAGTCGCGAAGCGCTGCGGCGGGCGTGTCGGCGGCGAGCCGCTCGAGCATGTCGCGGCAGGCGCGATCGACGGCGGTCTGCCACTGTCCGTCGGCGAGCCCCGCGTTCATCTCGGGTCGGGCGTGGGCGAAGATCACGTCGCGGGCGCTCACGATGATCGCGCCCATGCCGTCCGGGTAAAACGCGCTTCGCACATCCGACGCGCGGCCGCCTTGGCGTCCGAAGCCCGGCACGAGGAGCCACGTATGAGGCATGGCCGCGCGGAGATCGTCGAGTTGCTTGGGCCACGTGGCCCCCACGACGGCGCCGACCGCGCCGAATCGTCCACCGGCAGCGGTGCGCACTGCGAGTTGCTCCACGCCGGTGGCGACGTGTTCGTAGTTGGTCTTGCCGTCGCACCGCAGGTCCTGGAAATCCTTGCTGCCGGGATTCGACGTCTTCACGAGCACGAAGATTCCCGCGCCGCGGGCGTCAGCGGTCTTCACGAAGGGCTCGACGGAGTCGAGGCCCAGATAGGGGTTCACCGTGAGCGCGTCGGCGGCCCACGGTCCGGCGAGCCAGCCTTCGGCGTAGGCCTCCGCGGTGGAGCCGATGTCGCCCCGCTTGCCGTCGGCGAGCACGAGCAGATTCTTCGAATGGGCGTGTGCGATCACGTCGGCGAGCGCCGTCATGCCGTGCGGGCCGATTGCCTCAAAGCAGGCCAGTTGCGGCTTGACAATCGGCACGAGTGGGGCGACCACGTCGATCACGTCTCGGCAGAATCTCGAGAAGATGTCGGCAAGGGCCTTGGGGTCGGAGGCCTCTGCGGCGGCGAGGGCCGGCGGCAGCGATGCTCGGCGCGGGTCGAGGCCGATGCAGGCGGGCGTGCGCCGATCCCTGATCGCGGCGGCGAGGCGGTCGGCAAAGCGACCGTGCGGAGGTGTCGGGTGGGCGGCGGTGGTCGGAGCGATCATGGTGATGTCGTGTCGCGGGGGCGGTCATGGCACAGAGATCACCAAGTGTGGCACTCGGGCAGGGCGTTGACGAGTGGCGGCTGGGAATGGCCCCGTTTCCAGCCCCGGAGCTGGAATGGCTTTTGGATGGTCCGCCGCCATAGGGTTCACCGAGGTCGCAGGAACACACGGCATGCGACTATGGCCGGCTGGGATGCCATCACGAACCGTCTGTGGAGGTGTGTGATGGGACGCGTTGATCCGAATCGGCTGGGGATCGTGGCGGCGGTGCTGTTGACCGCGTGGCACGGGGTCTGGATGACGCTCGTGGCAGCGGGCGTGGCTCAGCCTGTGGCCGACTTCGTCCTGCGGATGCATGCGATGAAGTCGGAGGTGGTGGTCGAGCCGTTCGACGCGGGGATGGCAGGCCTCCTCCTCGTGGCGACGGCTGCGCTGGGCTACATCGGCGGCGTGATAGCCGCCGCACTCTGGAACTGCCTGGGAGCGGTGTGCCTGCGGGGCAAGCCCGGGGCCTCGGCCCGCGTTTGACGCGCGCCGTCAACTCGTGTTGAAGCCCGGAACGCGTTGTGCCATAGTGTCCCGGTCGTGGGGCGTCGGCGCCGAAAGGCGCTGTCGTTCTGCGGCATGTTCGGGGCGTGGCGCAGCCTGGCTAGCGCGCTTGACTGGGGGTCAAGAGGTCGCAGGTTCAAATCCTGTCGCCCCGACTTTGGTGGTG
>JBPCTA010000200.1:0-2873 GCA_051006595.1 Pirellulales bacterium | reverse complement strand
CCCTTGATCGGGCTCACGTCGGCGTAGTCACGGCCCCAGGCGACGGTCACGTGGAGCGTGCCCGCGGTGCAATCGTTGGTGGGATCGACGTCGAGCCAGCCGTCTTCGCCTCCCCAGCACGCCAGCCAGGCATGTGAGGCGTCGGCGCCGACCATGCCGGCATCGTTGGCTCCCTCCCCCACCGTGCCTTCCACGCGCCGTTCGTTGGAGAGATAGCCGCTGACATACCGGGCGGCGAGACCGAGCGACCGCAGGCAGGCGATCTGCAGGTGGGCAAAGTCCTGGCACACTCCCCGCCTCAGGGCAAACACCTCCTCGACCGGCGTGCTCGTGGTGGTCGCGGTGGGATCGTAGGCGAACTCCCGATGGATTCGCCGGGTGAGGTCCACGACCGCCTCAGCCCACGGTCGCGCGGGGGTGAACGACTCGGCCGTCCATGCGGCCAGATGGGGCGAGCCGCGGACCAGCGGTGAATCGAAGCTGAACTCCCTGGCCTCGAGCGTGGCCGCGTTGGTGTCACGGGCCAGTCGATCCCGCAGCGACTCCCACGGGAGCCGTTCGAACGACCGCCAGTCGCGGGGCGGATCGACCTCAACCCGACTCTGCGCCGTCACCGTCAGGCGGTCGTGCGGCTCGTCGATCGAAAAGATGCCGGTGTTGTTGCCAAAATAGTCGGCATGCGTCGCGACCTGCGCTGGCTGCGGATCGACTTGCAGGTCGATGGCGAGCAGTCGTTGCCCAGGCTGCTTGCGGGGCACGAGGTGGATCTCGTTGTGGCAGACGGGGACCGTTTCGGAATAGGTGTAGGTCGTCGTGTGCCGCACGTCGTAGCGTGCGGAGCCGGAGGCGGAAGCATTGCCCGAGCGGATGGTGGAGGTCATATCGGCAGCGTAGAGGGGAGGGCGGCGGCGGAGCGCATCCGGGCCGCTTCGACACGTGCCTGCGATACGATGTCGAGCGAGACCAGACGGCTCCAGGCTGCGAGGATCGCTCGAAACACGGGACCCGGCGTGCCGTCGCCCACCGGAAAGCCGTCGAAACGCGTGGCGGGAAGGACGCAGCTGGGCGTGCTCGTGAGCAGGATTTCATCGGCGGTCGAGAGGTCGGCGGCCGTCAGCGACCGTTGCTGCCAGGCCATGCCGAGCGACTCGGCGAGCCTTCGCGCACAGGCCAGGCTCACGCCGCCGAGTGCGTCGCTGGTCGGCGGGGTCACGATGACGCCATCGACGACGACGGCGATGTTGGCCGTCGAGGTCTCGCTGATCCGGCCGTCGTGATGCGCGAGCACAGCCCGCGCTCCGGGTTCAGCCGCGGCTGCCTCCCGGTCGGCGAGATGATAGTGCAGGCGGCTGCGGACCTTGGCGCGAAGCGGCCAGCAGGTCTCGGGCACCTGCGTGATCGAGACCGTCCGCAGGGCAACACCCTTGTCGTAGGAGTCGGCCCACATCGGGAACGCGAGCGGGAACGTATGGATCGCCATCCGCGGCGGCCCGCCGGCGCCACCATGCTGCGATGCGACATCACCTGGCGTCACGAAGACCACGAGCCCGAGGTCGGGGCCGGGGTTGTCGGCGGTGGACGCCTGACCGAGGTGTCCGGCCGCTGCCGCCACGGCGAGTTGGTGATTGTGGCTCGCGATGCGCTCGGCAGCCGCCAGCATCTCATCGATCGTGACGGTTGCGGCGATGCCCACCACCGCCAGCGATTCGGCAAGCCGTCGGGCATGCTCGTCGGGCAGGAAGATTCGGCCCCGAAAGGTCCGCAACTGCTCCGTGACGGTGGTCCCGAGCACGAAGCCTGCATCACCGACCGGCAGGGCCAGTTCGGCACGCGAAATGAATCGTCCGTCGAGCCATGCCTGCTCGCCCCGGATCGCCTCGGCCGCGGACATTGTTTCGATCGCAGTGGAGGATAGGGGATACGAACCCCTGACCTTCTGGCTGCCAGCCAGACGCTCTCCCAATTGAGCTAATCCCCCGAGATGTCGGACCGCGAACGGACCGGCGAAGGCGGGAAGATCGAAACGGGACGCGTGCCGAGGCAAAATGACACTGCAATAAACGGTATCGCCCCTCTGCCAGCATGTCAACGTGAGCGGGGTTCGTTGGGCGATCGCGTGGTTTGACACCGTCGTCGTCGGCACTGGCAAGGGCGGGCGCCACGGATCACACTCAGGGAAATGCCCAACAACGACCTCACACAAATCCCCGCGCAGACACCCCGGCCGCCGGCTGGCGGCCGCCTCTCCGATGCGTCCACGGCCATCGCGACCGTGGGGATCCTGCTCTTCCTGGCAGGGCTGATGCTGGCGATCGCGACCAACTCCCTGAGCGGTTCGTCAGCCCTGCTGCAGACGATCAAGTCGCGGCTGTTCTCCCCCATGCTCGCGCCTGCATGGCTCGATGTCGGCTTCGATCAACGATTCACCTACGGCCTTCCGGAGGATGCTGATC
Organism: Pirellulales bacterium; assembly: GCA_051006595.1. Classification (GTDB taxonomy): domain Bacteria; phylum Planctomycetota; class Planctomycetia; order Pirellulales; family UBA1268; genus QWPN01. Next base: position 420 of record JBPCTA010000200.1, on the reverse strand, counting down.
ACGAGTTGGAGATCATCGAACACCACGCATCCGAGGCAGAGCCGCTCGCCTTCCCTGGCGGTCGGCGCGGTGAGCAGGCCGCGCGGTGGCGGCGACTGGCCCTCGCGATTGCGGTGGGCAACGGAGAGGGCGATGGAAGCGTCCTCGCCGCCGGTATCGGCCGCGGTGGTTTTGGCGAGCTCCGCGTGGAGGACGTCAACGTTCGCGTCTTCAGGCTACCGCTTGCAGCACGAACCGATCCGGCCGATGCCGGTGCGTCGGAGCAGGTCTATGACGCACGGGTGCGGCTGGTGGGCGGCGACCTGCAACTGATCAAGGAGGAGCCGACGAGCGAACTCGCCCCGCTCGTGAAGCCTTCGGCGGCCCACGTCGCTCCCTGAGGTTGAGCCTCGTCCGTCGATCGGCGTCCGAGGCTTGGGG
>JBPCTA010000199.1:0-2597 GCA_051006595.1 Pirellulales bacterium | reverse complement strand
CCCTGACTCAGGGAGCCACGCATACGCTGACGCTGACCAAGATCGGCTCGGGAACGCAACGGCTCGCCGGCGTGAGCACATACTCGGGGCCAACGTCGCTCCGCGGAGGAGCGCTGGTCGTCGCCGCCACCGGGGCCCTCGGCACCGGCGATGTCACGATCACCGGATCAGCGCAGCGTCTCACACTGACGAATAACGCCACGATCACCAACTCGATCGTCATTGACGCTCCCACGGGAGCAGCGGGCAATGGCGTGATCCACTACGAGGGTACTGGCCGGGGCACGCTCGCCACGGGGACGATCACCATCTCGGCCAACACTCTCACCAGTGGCATCTTCGGGTCATCGGGTGGAGGAGAACTCGTGGTGGACAGCCCACTGGTCACACTTGGAAGCAGTCGCGTCAGTATCCGCACTGGCACAGTGACCCTTGGCGGGGGCGGCTCCTACGGCGGCCTCGATGTCGCCGCCGGCACGCTGCGGGTGGGCCGAGACGGGGGTATCGCCAGCACTGCGGGGATCGTCTTGGGCACGGTTGCCGCGGCTACGTTCGATCTTGCCGGATTTAGCCAGACCGTGACCGGCGTGGTGCAGGGGTCCGCCGCAGCCGTGATCGGCAACAGTTCCACCGCCCGCGATGCAACCCTCCGCGTGACCGGCACGGCGACCTACGCAGGCACCCTTCAGGATGCGGTCAGCGGCGGCACGCGGCGACTCCATCTGGCCGTTGACGGCGGTTCGTTCGCGTTGACTGCGGCAAACACGTTTTCCGGGAGCACGACCCTGCGGAGCGGCACGCTCTCGGTACGGCATCCGCAGGCACTCGCCTCGAGCCCGGTGGCGGTGCAGACGGGGGGAGTGCTGCGGGTCGACGGGGCATTCGCCATGCAGTCTGCCGGATTGGCGATCGCGGGGGGCCGCGTCGATCTCGACGCCGGACGGATCGACATCGCGGCGGGGGGCATGGACCAGGAATCGCTCGTCGCGGCGTTGCTCGTCGGTCGGGGCGACGGCTCGTGGAACGGAGCGACGGGTATCGGGTCGGCGGCAGCCTCTGCCGCCGTGGCATCCGGGGTGTCTCGGACGGTGGGCTGGATGGCGAACGCCGACGGATCTCTCAGGGTGTCGTTCACGGCGGCCGGCGATACGAATCTCGATGGGATCGTGGATGTCCTCGACGCGGCGACCATCCTCTCCGCCGGAGTGTTCAACACCGGCGAAGCGGCCGTCTGGTCTCAGGGCGACTTCACCTACGATGGTGTCGTGGACGTCCTCGACGCCGCTGCCATGCTGGGCTCGGGTCTGTTTGACGCCGGGCCGTTCATGACGACCGGCCTGAGCGGGCTCGCACCGGTCGCAGCGGTGCCGGAGCCAGGAACGTCTGCCCTCGTCATCGCCCTGGCGATTGGCGTGGTCAGAGCCGCTTCACGATCACGGCGGTCAGATCGTCGAGTTGCCGGCTCCCGTCGGCGAAGCGTCTGACCTCCTCGTACAAAATGCCGATCAACTCGGTGGCGGATCGGTCCGCGTGCCCACGAATCAGCTCACACACGCGGTCGCTACCAAAGCTCTCGCCATCGGCCCGCTCCCACTCATAAAAGCCGTCGGTGAGGAGCACGAGCAGATCACCGGCCGCAAGCATCACCGTCGTCGGCTGGTCGTAGACGACGCCGGGCACAAACGCGAGCGGCAGCCCCTGGGCCGGCAGATCCTCGATCAGCCCGGAAGCTGCGTGGAATCGGAGGATCGGTCCTTGACCGGCGCTCAGGAACTCGAGCGTGGCGGTCGAAACGTTCAGCATGCCGCAGAAAGCGGTCACGAACCTTCCCTCGGGCATGTCGAGGCATAAGAGGTCATGCACGTCGGTAACGGCCCGGGCGAGGCTTGTCGAGCGGAGGAGGACGGCCCGGAGCAGGGCTCGGGTCTCGGCCATCACGAGCGCCGGCCCGATCCCGTGGCCGGTGGCATCGGCAAGCGTCACCGAGAGGTGGTCGTCGTCGAGGGAAAAGAAGTCGAAAAAATCGCCCCCCGTCTCGTCGGCCGGCTTGTTCCATCCGGCGATGTCAAACCCCGCCGCCAGGGGCTGTTCGCGGGGCAAGAGTCCCTGCTGAATGCTCTGGGCGATGCTGAGATCCCGCTGGATTTTCTGCTTCTCGGCGAAGTGATCCAGCAGCGTCTGCCGCTGCATGGCCACGCCGGCCTGGCTGCCGAGAAACCCGGCGATCTCTTCGTCGCGGGCGTCGAATGGCCGTGACCGCTTGTTGAGCAGTTGCAACACCCCGACAGTGCCGTCGTCATGATCAGCCAGGCGAACCGTGAGCATGCTTCTGGTGCGAAACCCGCTGGTCTTGTCGAAATCGGGATTGAACCGCGGATCGGCATAGGCATCGGGCAGGTTGACGAGCATGCCCGTGCGAGCGACCTGGCCCGCAATCCCGCGACCGGCGGGGAACCGCAGTTCCGACACGGGTGAATCCGCCATGCCCGTCGCCAGCCGGCTCCGGAGCTCGTCAGTCGTCGCGTCGTAGAGATAGACGGTCGCCCGCTCGCAGTCGAGGAGGTCCGTGGCCGCCGAGGCAATCGCCTGACGCATCT
>JBPCTA010000198.1:0-4391 GCA_051006595.1 Pirellulales bacterium | reverse complement strand
AGGCCATTCAGGGCCAGCGCGAGCGCGAGCGTGAGCGTAGGCAGGGATACGGTCTCGACGACTACTCCGAGGGTCGGATCGTCGGCGGGGCAAACCTTGCCCGTAAGATTCTCCGCGCGGTGACCGGTGCCGGGATCGACTCACCGACCGCCCGTCCCCCGCGCCGCGGGTCGCTAGCCGGCTGACACTCGACGGGTCAGTCTGCGGGCGGAGCATCGCCACGGGCAAGCGGCCCTTCAAGCATGGCGTGCTCGGCTGGTGGCCGTCGTAACCCGCCGAGCCGATTCCCGGCGCGATGGTCTCGAACCATTTCCAGCATGGGCCCGACAACGCCGAGGTGCCCACGCCCCCGCTGGCTCCGGGCATCGTCTCGCCGCCGCGGATCGCCGCGGAGGGGGCCAAGTCTGCACGTACTTTTGAGGGCGTTGAATGGGGCCAAACTCGTTCGTATCATGAACTGAGGCATTTCCGGACAAATAGGTCAAAATCGGTCATGGGTCCCGGTTCCGCTGATTTATTGATCTCTCACGCGAGAGCCAACGGGACGATTTCGACCGACGAGGCCATGCGGCTCTTGGGTGTGTCGCGGGCAACGGCCCAGCGTCGGCTCCGGGAACTTGTCACACGGGGCCGGCTTGTGCGCGAGGGTGCCGGGCGCGGGGCTCGGTATGTGCTTCCGGCAACCCGCTGGGACCGCCGGCTCGACGGCCTCGAGGAAGATCGGCTGTGGAGCGAGGTGCGGCCTGCACTGGCTGATCTTGGCCTCTCGGAGCGGGAACTCGGCACCGTCGGTTACACGTTCACCGAAATGGTCAACAACGCGATCGACCACAGCCAGGGGAGCATGGTGCTCGTGACGGCCACGGCCTTGCCCTCCGGCGTGGTCATCGAGATCGCAGATGACGGCATCGGCGTGTTTCGCTCCGTCCGTGAATCCCAGGGGCTGCCCGACGATGTTGAGGCGGTGTTCGTGCTCGAAAAAGGTCGCTTTACGACGCAGCCGGAACGGCACAGCGGAGAAGGGATTTTTTTTGCGTCAAAGACTGCAAATCGCTATGTGCTCGAGTCGGGAACAGTGGCGTGGATCACCGACAACGACGCCCAGGACACAGCGATCCAGCTCAGGCCTGAGTCGCGATCAGGCACCCGGGTAACAATGGCCTTCGCCCCGGGAAACGTGGCCGTGCTTGCGGACGTGTTTCAGCGGTGGACCGATCCCGATACGCTTGCATTCGACCGAACTCATACGACCGTGCGGCTCGCCGGCTTCGGCGTGCAGCTCCTGTCGCGTTCCGAAGCCCGGAGGGTGACCGTCGGGCTGGAGCGGTTTCGGCATGTCACGATCGACTTCACGGGCGTCGAGCTCGTCGGGCAGGGTTTCTGCGACGAGGTGTTCCGCGTGTTCGCCGCCTCCCATCCCGAGGTGGTGCTTGCCCCGGTCGACATGAACGAGAGCGTGGCCTACATGGTTGAGCGGGCCCGTCGCAGGGCGTAAGCGAGATTCGGTGCCAGGCACCTGAACGCTTCCAAGCCCGAGCCCACGCCCGGTCGATGAGGCCCGAGCCCGGCCGCAAGCGTGGTACGCTCTCGCCATGAAACCGCTCGCTCGCAAGGTGCTCGTGCTCGGCTGGGATGCCGCCGACTGGAAGGTGATCCGCCCACTGCTCAACGCCGGGATGATGCCAAACCTCGCCGGGCTCATGGCCCGGGGCGTGTCCGGCAACATCGCCACGCTCTATCCCGTCTTGAGCCCCACCCTCTGGACGAGCATCGCCACGGGCAAGCGGCCCTTCAAGCATGGAGTGCTCGGGTTCAGCGAGCCCACCCGCGACGGCCTGTCGGTGCAGCCCTGCAGCATCCTCTCCCGCACGACCAAGGCGGTCTGGAACATCCTCGCCCAGGAGGGGAAGCGATCGATCGTGGTCGGCTGGTGGCCGTCGTATCCCGCCGAGCCGATTCCCGGCGCGATGGTCTCGAACCATTTCCAGCATGTGCCCGACGACGCCGATGTGCCCACGCCCCCGCTGGCTCCCGGCATCGTCTCGCCGCCGCGGATCGCCGCGGAGGTGGCCGATCTCCGCGTCAAGCCGACGGAGGTTCCGCTGGAGGTGCTGCGGATGTTCGTGCCGCGGTGCGACGAGGTCGATCAAGCCACCGACAAGTCGCTCCACACGCTGGCCAAAATGATTGCCGAGACGCTCTCGATCCATGCGGCGGCCACCGACCTTTTGGAGCGGGAGCCCTGGGACTTCGCGGCGGTCTACTTCGACACGATCGACCATGCCTGCCACGGCTTCATGCGGTATCACCCGCCGCGGCAGCAGTGGGTGCCCGAGCGGGAGTTTGAGCTCTACCGCGACATCGTCGCCAACGTCTATCGCCACCACGACGCGATGCTCGGCCGCTACCTGGAGTTGGCCGGCCCCGACACGCACGTGCTGCTGCTCTCCGACCATGGCTTTCACGCCGACGAGCGGCGGCTGTCCTGGATCCCCGCCGAACCGGCCGGCCCCGCCGACGAGCACCGCCACTTCGGGATCGTGACGCTGGCCGGTCCCGGCATCCGGCAGGGGGAACAGATCCACGGCACGTCCGTGCTCGACATCACGCCGACGGTCCTCGCGCTCTTTGGCCTGCCGGTGGGCGAAGACATGGACGGCAGCCCGCAGGTGCAGGCCTGGGAGACCACGCCCGAGGTGGCCCGGATTCCCTCCTGGGACGACGTGCCCGGTGCCGACGGCCGCCATCCCCCAGAGGCCGGCCATGATCCCCGGGCCGCCGCTGCCCAGCTCGAGCAGCTTGTCGCCCTTGGCTACGTAGCGCCCATGCCCGACGATCGGGAAAAGGCGGTGCGGGAGACCGTGCGGGAACTCGACTACAACCTCGCCCGGGCCCTCGGTGACGGCGGCAAGCCCCACGAGGGCATTCCGATCCTGGAGCGGCTCTGGGAGGAATGGCCCAGCGAACACCGCTTCGGCACCCACCTGATCGGGATGTATGCCCGTGTCGGCCGCGTGGCCGAACGCCGCCGGGCGCTCGACATGCTTTGCGAACGGGCCGAGCGGTTTGCTGCCGAGGCCAAGGAGAAGCTCGCGGCTTTGGCGGCCGAGGAGGCGCAAGACAAGGCCACGAAGGCCGATCAGGCCGACGCGGCCGCCGACGCACTCGAGCAAGAGACCCTCGCGGCGAAGCGGCGGCAGTTTGAACGACGCCAGCTCACCCAGCTCGCGGCCGGCCTGCGGCTCGACCGCTTCGAAACCGAGCAGGCGATGCTCGAAGGCGACCGGGAGGCGGCCGCGGCAGCCATCGCGCCACTGTTGGCCCTGGAGGCTGCCGGCAGTCAGTTGAGCTTTGAGCAGGCGAGCCTCTTGGCCACGCGGCTGGTCGATCTCGGCCGCCTGAGCGAGGCCCTACCGATCGTCGAGCGGCTGCTGGATGCCGACCCCGAAACGCCCGCCCTCGCCTCACTCAAGGCCGAGATTCTCTTCCGTCGCCGCGACTGGAGCGCGGTGGTGGAGGCCGCCGCCGAAGGCCTCGCACTCGTCTACTTCAATCCCCGGCTGCACATGCTGCTCGGGCTGGCACTCGCCCGCCTCGACCAGAGCCGTGACGCGATCAACGAGCTGCTGGTGGCCGTGCGACAGAATCCGTCGCTCGTGCGGGCCTACGCCGCCCTCGAACGGCTCCACCGCCATGATCCCCTGAGGGCCCTCGAGTATCGCCGCCGGGGGCAGGCCCTGCGGGAGCAGATCCGCGCGGCGCGGCGGGAGCAGGCGGCGGGAGGTTCGGCCCCCACGGCGCCAGTTGACTACGACTTCACGCTCCGCTGCCAGGCGGCTCCGACGGCGGCGCCGCCAGCAGCCGAAGAGGTGATCGTGGTCTCGGGCCTGCCGCGGAGCGGCACCTCGATGCTGATGCGGGTGCTCGAGGCGGGCGGCCTGCCTATTCTCGCCGACGGCCTGCGGGAAGCCGACGAAAACAACCGGCTCGGCTACTACGAGTTTGAGCCGGTCAAGAAGCTCGGCCGCGACACACCAGCTGCCGCCTGGATCGGCGAGGCTGCCGGCAAGGCGGTGAAGGTTGTGGCCCCGCTCGTGCGGCATCTACCGGGCGACGTGCCCACGCGGCTGCTCGTGCTTCACCGGCCGCTGGCTCAGGTGCTCGCCTCGCAGGAGGCGATGAAAGGCCGGCTGGGAACATCGGCCCGCGGTTCGGCGGACGGACTCGCCCGGCAGTTCATCGTCGAGATCGACGGGATCGACCGCCTTGCGGCCGCCCGACCCGCCTGGCAGGTGCTGCACGTGGCCTACGAGCGGATGCTCGCCGACCCAGCGGGCGAATGCCAACGGATCGGCGAGTTTCTCGGGCCACGGTTTAGCGCCGCCGCCGCT
>JBPCTA010000197.1:0-12713 GCA_051006595.1 Pirellulales bacterium | reverse complement strand
AAGTACAGATGTGGAAAAGCTCGCTGCCATCTCCGATACGTCTGTCCCTGGTGAGCCGCGATCGGCTGATCAGACGTTGATCGACCTGCTCCGGGTGGGCGGTGATCTGGGTATCGGAGCCCTTGCCACGGGCCTCGGCGTCACGGCGACGGCGGTGCGGCAGCGTCTCGAAAGGCTGATGCGGACCGGCCTTGTGCAGCGGCAGGCGGTTGCCGGCAAGCGGGGCCGCCCCGCCCACGTCTACAGCCTCACGCCCGCCGGCAAACGCGTCGGCGGCGACAATTTCCAGGATCTGGCCCTCGTGCTCTGGCGGGAGATCCGGGGCGTCAAGGAACCAGCGATCCGCCGCGGACTCCTCGGCCGAATCGGCACGGCTCTGGCAGGCATGCATCGGCAGACGATGGTCGGTGACACGCCCGTCGCCCGGATGCACGGTGTGGCCGACATGATGCGGTCCCGCAATATCGCCTGCGCCGTCGAAACGGCTCCCAGTGGCGACAACGCCGCTGCGATGCCCGTGCTGACAAGCTATTCGTGCCCGTATCCCGACCTCGCCGAGGAGGATCGGGGCATCTGCGCCGCCGAGCGGACGATGATCGAGGAACTCGTCGGCAGCCCCGTGCAGCTGTCGGAGTGCCGGCTCGACGGAGGCAGTTGCTGCCGGTTTTCCATGCGGCAATCGCCTGTTGGCAACGAACCACCCACCGTCCCCGCGGACCACTTGCAAACATCGGGGTGACGGCATTGAATGCCGGCCTGCGGCGTGAATCGCAGCCATCCCGAACCCCACCAAGCCGGTTTTCGACCGCACCACCGGAGCCATCCCCATGACCGTCACCGCCCCTTCCGCCCCGACCGCAGCCACCCCATGGATCGAAGGCCGGTTCGAGGAGAACCTCGTCCTCACCACGGTCGAGCAGGCGATCAACTGGGCCCGCCAGTCGAGCATCTGGCCGATGACGTTCGGACTGGCGTGCTGTGCCATCGAGATGATGGCGGCCGGCGCCAGCCGCTACGACATGGACCGCTTCGGCGCCGGCGCGTTCCGGGCCACGCCGCGGCAGGCTGATCTGATGATCGTGGCCGGCACGGTCACCTACAAGATGGCCAGCCGCGTCCGACGCCTCTACAACCTGATGCCCGATCCGAAATACGTGATCGCCATGGGCGCCTGCACGACTGGCGGCGGACCGTACTTCAAGTGGGGCTACCACGTCGTCAAGGGCGTCGATCTGGTCGTGCCGGTGGACGTCTACGTGCCCGGCTGCCCGCCCCGTCCCGAAAGCCTGCTTGAAGGCCTGATGCGGATTCAGGACAAGATCCTCGGTCAGCGGATCGCGAAGCAGAAAGGCGGCATCGGCAAGATCGCCGACGAACTTCCGATTCCGCATCACTCCGGGTATGTGGCGTCGCCAGTCGCCATCGACGATCTCGTTTTTGACCATCAGAAAGTCCAGTCCTGAAGCCGGTTGTGAAACCCATCCGGGTTCTGGATCCTGCCCCCTCCCTCCATCCCCTGCAGTCACACTCCCCATGACCCACGCTGCGAAAGAAACGCTCGTCATCTCCAACCTCCACGTCTCCGTCGAGGGTCAGGAGATCCTCAAGGGCGTCGATCTCGAGATCGGCCGCGGCGAGATCCACGCGCTGATGGGCCCCAATGGCTCGGGGAAGAGCACGCTCGGCTACGCGATCATGGGCCATCCGTCCTACGAGGTGACGTCGGGTGCGATCGAACTGGTCGATGCCGATGGCACGCGACACGATCTGCTCGCGATGGAGCCCGATCAACGGGCCCGCGCCGGCGTGTTCCTCGCGTTTCAGCGGCCGATGTCGATTCCTGGCGTGCGGCTCGCCGACTTCCTCCGGCATGCGGTCACCAACGTCCGCAATCCGGACCGCAAGGAGGGGCACGAACTCATGCCGATGCGGGACTTCCGCAACGAACTCAAGAGCAAGATGGGTGAGCTCTCGATGGACACCGAGTTTGCCCGCCGCTATGTCAATGACGGGTTCTCCGGCGGCGAGATGAAGCGGGCCGAGATCCTGCAACTCGCCATGCTGCGGCCGAAGTTCGCAGTGCTCGACGAGACCGACAGCGGCCTCGACGCCGACGCCGTGCGGCTCGCCAGCGAGAGCATCGCTCGGATCGGCGGCGCCGAGATGGGCATCCTGATCATCACCCATCACGAGCAGCTGCTCGAGCACAACATCCCCCTCAAGACGCATGTCATGCTCGGCGGAAAGATCGTCGAGTCGGGTGGGCCGGAGCTGGCCCAAGAGCTCCACAAGCGGGGTTACGAGCGGATCCGCGCAGCCTATCCCGAGGCGGCGGCGGCGGAGAAGGCGATGGAAGAGTCGGCGCGGGCCGTGTCGGCGTAGGTGTCGGTGTAGCAGGTCACACGTGTCGGTCAACGTAGGAGCAGCATGATGTCCACCGGACTCGACGAATCCTCGACGCTCGCGGCTGTCCATTCCCAGCTCGGCGAGATCAACAAATACGACTTCCGTACCGATTCCCCGGCGGTCTTCAAGGCCCGCAGGGGCCTCGACGCGACGATCGTTTCGCAGATTTCGGAGATGAAGGGCGAGCCCGCCTGGATGCGGGACTTCCGCCTCAAGTCGCTCGAGATCTTCGAGTCGAAGGCGATGCCCCACTGGGGCGGCCACGTCGGCATCGATTTCCAGGACATCTTCTACTACCTCAAGCCGGCGGAGCAGCAGGGCAAGACCTGGGAAGAGGTGCCCGACGCCATCAAGAAGACCTTCGACCGACTGGGTATTCCCGAGGCGGAGCGGAAGTTTCTCTCCGGCGTGAAGGCGCAGTTCGAGAGCGAGGTCGTCTATGGATCGCTCCAGGAGGATCTCGCCAAGAAGGGCGTGCTCTTCACCGACACCGACACCGCCGTCCGCGAACACCCCGACCTGCTGCGGGAGTATTTTGGGAAGATCATCCCGCCCACCGACAACAAGTTCGCCGCGCTCAACTCGGCCGTCTGGTCGGGGGGCTCGTTCATCTACGTGCCCAAGGGGGTGAAGATCGAGTTTCCTCTCCAGGCCTACTTCCGCATCAACGCGGAGAGCATGGGGCAGTTCGAGCGAACGCTGAGCATCGTCGACGAGGGAGCGCAGGTGCACTACGTCGAGGGCTGCACGGCTCCGATGTATTCCACCGAGAGTCTGCACTCCGCCGTGGTCGAGATCGTGGTCAAGCGGGGCGGTCGCTGCCGCTACACCACGATCCAGAACTGGGCCAACAACATCTACAACCTCGTCACCAAGCGGGCCATGGCCTATGGCGACTCGATGATGGAGTGGATCGACGGCAATCTCGGCAGCCACCTCACGATGAAGTATCCGGCGGTCTACATGATGGAGCCGGGCGCCCGCGGCGAGATTCTCTCGATCGCATTCGCCTCGGCCGGCCAGCATCAGGATGCCGGCGCGAAACTCGTGCATGCGGCCCCGCATACGAGCGGCCGGATCGTCTCGAAGAGCATCTCCAAGAACGGCGGCCGCGCCAGCTACCGGGGCCTCGTGAAGGTGGAGCCGGGTGCAAAGAAGAGCAAGTCGAGCGTCGTCTGCGATGCGCTCATTCTCGACGACCGCAGCCGTAGCGACACCTACCCCTACATCGAGATCGAGGAGCAGGACGTCTCGATCGGCCACGAGGCGAGCGTCTCGAAGATCGGCGAGGAGCAGCTCTTCTACCTGATGAGTCGCGGCCTCTCCGAAGCCGAAGCGAGCACGATGATCGTGGGCGGGTTTATCGAGCCGCTCGTCAAGGAGCTGCCGATGGAATACGCCGTCGAGATGAACCGGCTCATCGAACTGCAGATGGAAGGATCCGTGGGCTGACGCGACGACCATGAGCACCTCCACCGTCATTCCTGCGGCTGCCGTCTTCGACCGTGACTCCCTCGACAGGCTCGTCGGCTCGTCCTCGCTTCCGGACTGGGCACTCGACGCCCGCCGTCAGGCATTCGAGCGGTTCGAGTCGCTCTCGCTTCCCGATCGCCGCGATGAAAACTGGATGCGGACCGATCTCAGGCTCTTCAAGCCGAAGGCCTGGGGCCCCCGCCCCGCCCCGCCCCGAGGGGCCGCGGCCCCCGAAGGGCTCCTGGCCCCGGCGATTCTCTCGGGTGAACTCGCGACCGACGCCTACACCGACTTCGATCCGGCCGCCCGGCCCGGCGGCCCGGCCATGCTCGGCGGGCGGTTCGCGGCCATCGACGGGCATGTCGTTCGTGACGAACTCGATCCGGGGCTTGCCGCGCAGGGGGTGGTTTTCGGTTCCGCGGAAGCGCTGCTGGCCCGACATGCGGATGTTTTTCGGCCGCACTGGTTTTCCGTGATCGATCCGGCCTGTGACTGGTTCGCCGCAGCCCATGCGGCCTTCCATTCGGCGAGCACCGTGCTCTATGTGCCGCCCCGAGTGCGAATCGCGGCGCCCCTGCACGTGATCTCCGGCATCAGCGAAGGGGGCGTGGACACGTCGCACGTGCTCGTCGTGCTCGGCGAGGGCGCCGAGGCGACGGTGCTCACGGAGACGGCCGGCGGCGGCCCCGCCGGCGGCGCGGGAGGCTTCCACTGCGGTGGCACCGAGATCGTGGTGGGCAAAGGCGGCCTGCTGCGAATGGTGAATCTGCAAAACTGGAACAGCGGCGTCTGGCACGTCGCTCGGCAGCGGGCCGTCGTGCACGAGAACGGTCGCCTTCAGTGGACGCTTGGCGCCCTCGGCAGCCGGCTCTCGCAGGTGGCTCAGGACGTGGCGCTTGCCGGCCGTGGCGCCGATGCCCAGGTGAATGGGGTGATGTTCACCGAGGGCCGCCAGCACCTCGTCTACAACACGCTCCAGCATCATGAGGCTCCCTCCTGCCGAAGCGACCTGCTCTACAAGGGCGCGCTCCAGGACCGCAGTCGGCTCGTGTGGCGGGGCATGATCAAGGTGGACAAGGCCGCCCAGAAGACCGACGGCTACCAGCGCAACGACAACCTCATGCTCTCGAACGAGGCCCGGGCCGACTCGATCCCCGGCCTGGAGATCGAGGCCGACGATGTTCGCTGTACCCACGGCGCCACCAGCGGACGCGTCGATGCCGAACAGATTTTCTACGCCCAGGCCCGCGGCCTTTCGGCGGACGAGGCGGCGAGGCTCGTCGTCGCCGGGTTCTTCCAGCAGGTCTTCGACCGGATCACGATTCCGCAGGTCCGGGAGGCGCTTGCCCGCGCGATCGGCAGCCGAATCCGGCGGATCACCTGATCGTTTCCGTTCGTCCGCAGGATGCCCGCCGCGCACGCGACGGGATTCCTGCCGGCGGTGCCGACCATCATCTCTCTCGTCCGACACGCCTGGAGCCCCTCGATCATGGCCAATTTTCATCGAGTCGCCGACATCGCCGAGATTCCTGATCCGGGCAAGACGCTCGTCGAGGTCGATGGCGACATGGTGGCCCTGTTTCACGTCGGGGGAATCTTCTACGCGATCGACGACGTCTGCACCCACGATGGTGGCCCGCTCGCCGATGGAGAGCTTCGCGATCACAAGATCGCCTGCCCCCGGCACGGGGCGAAGTTCGACATTCGCACGGGCGCGGCGCTCTCGATGCCGGCTGTGCGATCGACTCGGGCGCACGACGTGAAGGTCGAGGATGGCGGCGTCTGGATCCGACTGCGAGCCGAGGCCGGCGCTGGCGGGCCGCCAATGCACGGTTCCTGTGCGGTATCCTCGGCTCCGTCGCTCCCCGTGATGGGTGCCGCTGCGGCAGCGGGGCCGGAAGTGACCGCGGGGCCGCCGGCCGCGGTCGCTGCCGGTGAGGCCGGCCCGCTCTGCGAGGATCGGGTTCGCGAGATGCTCAAAGAAGTCAAGGAACCCGAACTCTACGTCAATATCGTCGATCTCGGGCTGATCTACGGTGTGACGCTCTCTCCTGCGGCCGACTCGCCGGGCAAACTGCACGCCGCGATCGACATGACGATGACCAGCCCCGCCTGTCCGGCCGGCCCGCAGCTCATCGCCGATACGAAGCGGTGCGTGGGAGCGAGCCCGGAGGTCGCGACGGTCGAAGTGCGGATCGTGATGGATCCGCCCTGGACACCCGACCGCATGACCGACGCGGCCCGAGACCACCTGGGGATCTTTTGACGCTTTCCTCCGGGAACCCCGAAGCGTGTCATGCGACTCGTGATCCACGAATGGTGCTGCTCTGGTGGACTAGCCGGGCCCGAGGCGCGACATGTCATCCGTGACGGGGATGACATCGAGGCCCTGGCCTCTGAGGGGCGGGCGATGTTTCTGGCCGCGCTGACCGACGCGGTCGCGGACGGTGGCTTCGAGGTCGTGGCCCTCGTCGACGAAGCCCGACGAATCGACCTGCCCGACGGTATCCTTCGGCGAGCGGTGCCACCTGGCGACGAACTGGCCGTGCTCGTCGAGGAGTCGCAGCGGGCCGACGCGACGCTCGTCATCGCCCCCGAGACGGCTGGGATGCTCGCCCATCGCGTCGCCGCCGTTCGTGCCGCCGGTGGCACCGTGGTGGCGCCGTCGTCCCGCTTCATCCAGATCGCTTCCGACAAGCAGACCACGATTGACGCGCTCGCGGCGGCCGGCGTGGCCGTGCCGGCGGGCCGATCGCTCGCGGCCGGTGAGGCATGGCCCCGGTGGTTTCACCTTCCGGCGGTCCGCAAACACCGGGCGAGTGTCGGCTGCGACGAGCTGCTCGTGGTGGGGGCCGGAGATGCGCCGCCGCCTCCGGTCGCGGTACCGACCAGGCTTGAGGCGTGTGCCGTGGGGATGCCGGTTGGCGTGTCGTGCATCCTCGGGCCGGCCGGCGTCCAGCCGCTGCCGCCGATGCGGCAGCGATTGACAGCCGGTTCTCGTCCGCGCTACCTCGGGGGTGAGCCGCTTGTGGAGCCGACGCGACGCTCGCGGGCCAGGCGGCTCGCGGTGCGGGCCGTGGCCGCTCTGGCCGCGGCTGCCGGCGGCACGCAGGCGGGCTGGGCCGGAGTCGATATGATCCTTGGACCCCGAGACGACGGCCTCGACGACCGTGTGCTCGAGGTCAATCCGCGGCTTACCACGTCGTTCGTCGGCCTCACCGCGACCGCGCCCCGGAGCCTCGTGCGGGCGATCGTCGATGCCGCCGCGGGCCGCTCGTCATCGTTCGCCGACACGTCATGGGGCAACGCTTTCACGCTTGCGGATGATGAACGAAGCAGCCCAGCCACGTCCTGACGTTCTCGCGCTCGACATCGGCGGCGCGAATATCAAGGCAGCCGACGGCGCGGGCTGGTCGGCGAGCGTGCCATTTGCCATGTGGCGGGAGCCTCAGCGACTGACCGATGCGGTCTCGAGCATCATCCGCGGTCGCACGCCGCAGCAGCTCGTCGTCACCATGACCGGAGAGATCGCCGACTGTTTTTCGTCACGGGCCGCCGGGGTCCGGCACATCGTCGAGTCGGCCACTGCGGCCGCCACCGCCTGCGGGTGCGGCGACCCGGGCATCTATCTCACCGACGGGCAGATTGTGACCCCTGCCGAGGCCGTGGCGCGACCGCTCGCCGCGGCGGCCTCCAACTGGCATGCCGTGGCCCGGCTGGCGGCCGCTTCGCTGACCATGCCACGCGGGTTGCTCATCGACATCGGCTCGACCACCACCGAAATCGTGTCGCTCGTCGCGGGCCAGCCCGCGCCGCTGGCCTCCGACGACGCGGGACGGATGCTGTCGGGTGAACTGGTATACACGGGCGTCGATCGATCGCCGCTCCCGGCCATCGTCCGCCGGCTGCCTCACGGGCCGATCCGGCGGCCGATCGCGGCGGAGCGATTTGCCGAGTCGCGGGATGCATGGCTCCTGCTCGGCGGGCTGGAGGAGTCGGTCGATGTCCGCGATACGGCCGATGGGGAGCCGTTCACCCGGGAGGCATCTCGCATCCGAATCGCCCGCACCATGCTCGTGGAGCCGGCGGATCTCTCCGAAGCCGACGCGCTGAAGGCCGCTGCGTGGTGCGGGCGGGCCCAGGCACGACTGATTGCCCGGGCGCTGCAGAAGGTGATCCACGACTGCGGCTGGCAGTCCGAGCAGATCGTGATCTCGGGCCACGGCGAGCGACTGGCGCGGCAGGCCATCGAACAGGGGGGCTGGAGCTTTGAGATCGTCTCGCTGCCGACGATCCTGGGGCCGGACGTGTCGCGATCGGCGCCGGCGCACGCGCTGGCGATGATCGCCCGGGGGATGCTGCCATGATGATGGTCTGGCAGAAGGGAAGGATCCGCGGGGCGGTTCCGGTGACGCAGGGACTCTCAGATGGTGCATCGGGCGAGCGATCGTGGGTGGTCAAGGTCGGAGGCAGCCTGCTCGGGCGGCCGCACTGGCCGGACGAGATCGGCGCGCTCCTCGAGACCCTTGCAGGGCCGGCGACGATCGTCGTCGGCGGCGGTGCGATCGTCGATGGCCTGCGGTCGATCGATGCGGCGTGCCCACGGCCTGCGGGTCTGATGCACCGGCTCGCGATCGAGGCGATGGGGCTCACGGCGGAGATGGTGGCCGACGCGACGGGCCTGACCCTTGCGGCCGCGCCGAGGATGTCAGCACAGACCGTCGTGCTCGATGCGGCCGCCTGGCTGGCAGGGCACTCGCGAGCCGCGGCCCTGCCGATCGGCTGGCATGTCACCAGCGATTCGATCGCGGCCCTGGTCGCAGCGGCGTGCGACGCCGACCTGCTGCTGGCGAAGAGCGTGCCGCCGCCGGCGTCAGACCTTGCGCAGCTCGCCCGCGCCGGCTGGGTCGATGCCTTCTTTCCGACCGCCGCTGCGTCGCTGCCGGAGATTCACTGGGCTGCGACGCCGCTTCGGGGGAGCCCGTCAGTCCCACGAGCATCCGGCAAGATCGACGGGACGCGCGGCCAGGGCCTGTGAGCGGGTCGCAGCGACCTCGGCCGATTCGGCCGTCTGAGACGCGAACTGCCAGGGCTGGAACTTCACGCCGCCCGACGCCGACAGCACCCAGGAACTGCCCTTCTTGAGGCCGGAAGCCACCGTGGGCACCTGCGAGGGCCCCTCGTACGTGGGCAGCTTCAACGCGGTTGGATCGACCAAGGCGGCCAGATCGCAGCCCGCCCGCTGGGCAAGTTGCTGCCCGTGCACAAGCGCCGCCACGACGGCCAGATCGATGCAGTTGGTCAGTTCGGCGAAGACCGGCTGCTTCGCGGCGAGCTCGGCATAGTGGGCCGTCATGGCGTCGCACCATCTCCGGGCAATCGCATCCGCCGGCGCGGCCCCGCGCTTCATGCCGCTTGCGGCTGCAACATCGCTCTCGGTGAGGCACTTCATCCGTCGTCCGTTGATTCGCCAGGCGAGTTCGTCCGGATCACGGGCGATCGGGTCATACTCAGCCTCCAGCCAGAAGCGGGGCAGTGACGACGCCTTGCCGCCGGCCGGCACCATCGCCACGTAGCTGGGCAGTTCCTTCAGCCCCGACTCCTCGAGCCCCATGCCGATCCGCTTCATGCGATAGTCGGCCGCCACGAGCACTCGGGCAAACCGGCTTTCGGCCGGCACGCCGCCGACGGTCACCCGCTGCGGCCCGAGCGCTTTCTCCATGGCCGTCAAGGTGGCTTGCGGATCCGATCCCATGGATCCCTGCTGTCGGAGCATTTTCTGCAGCGCGGCGACTCCTTCCGGCGTTGGATCGATCGAGCAGGTCATGCCTCCGGCACGCGCCGCATCGATCGATCGCAGGCAGACGATCAGGTCTTCAAGGTGCAGGGGCGGCCGGCGGGTGGTCGCGCCGACAATCGATCCGGAGGCATCGACGGCGAGTTCATCGGCCGGACCGGAGAGCACGATGTCGTGTCGATCGGGATCGACGAAGACATGCTCGACCCGCTGCAGCCCTCCGAGAAACAGCACGTCGGCCGGCAGCGGAGTGCCCTGCTCCGCCGACGTGGCTACGGCTGCAGCGACGGCCTTGAGCGAGACCTTCCGCGCGTCGCCAGACTTGCCCGACCACCTGGAGTCGGCCAGGGCCTTGGTCCGCTCGGCAGCGAGCGACTCGACCGCTCGCGGATCGAGATTGCGAACGATGCCTTCGGCGTCAACTGAGATGCCGCCCACCGCCTGGCCGCCAAACCCAAACCCTCCTTGTGCCAGCACGTCCGTCGTCCCGAGCACAGTCGCTGCCACGAGGGCCGCCGGCATCAGAAAACGCAGGAGCCGTACGGCGGTCATTGGACGAATGGCGGACATAGGGTCCCTCGCTCTCCTCGGAAAATCCATCCAAAACACGAGTGGGATGCTAGTCCGAAGGCCATTTTTCAGCAAACCCGGTTCCGCCCGCCGTTCTCGTGGTTTCGGGGCTCTCGCCAAGGGGACGGGTCTGGATCATGATGCACCAGATCGGGCTCGCGGCGGGCCTGAGTTGAGCGACGGTCGCCTGCGGGCCCGTTCTCGATCCCGGCACATGGTACGGAACCGGCACCTTTGTCCTATCTCCACGTAGTCGATCCGATTGCCGGGGAGAGCGTGACACGGCTCATGCCGGAGGGCCGCATCACCCTCGGACGCGCCCCCGCCAACGACATCGTCCTTCACGACGAGCGCGCCAGTCGCGTGCACGCGGAGGTGGCTGCCGAGGATGGCGGCTGGATCGTTCGTGACCTCGAGAGCCGCAACGGCACCACCGTCAACGGCGATGCGATCACCACTGCCCGGCGGTTGGCCGCCGGCGACGTGATCCGGATCGGCCTGGTGCGGGTTGCCTACGGCGTGGGCGATCCGCCCACCGGCACCGGCACTGTCGCCGGCGCCTCCGGGACGATCACCGGCGAAATGCCGGCCGATGCAGCAGGCTGGGAGGCCTCGATCACGCACCGCCGCACACGCAGTCGGCTCCTCGACGACATCAGCGCGTCGGCCGATAGCGTCCCCCGCGTGGGCCGGGCCGCGGCCGAACTCTGCCGGCTCGCGTTCGCGCTGGCGAGCGCCGACGACCCGCGGGCCATCGCCCGTCTCGCACTCGACTCGGCGCTGCAGGGCACGGCTGCGACCAGCGGTCTGGTGCTCCTGCCACCGCGGTTGGGAGATGCGGTTGGCGACCACGCTGTCGTGGAGACGTTGGCAGCCACGGCCTCCACGCCCGACCCTTGGCCCGGGGTGATCCCGACGGCCGTCGCGGCCGCGGTGCTGACCACCGATGAGGCCGTGCTGGCAGCCGGTGATCTGCGGGCCGGAGGAAGCCTCCGACCCGACGGCCTTGCCGCGACGCTTGCCGCCCCCATCCGTTCCCGTGGCCGGCCGGTGGGGGTGATGCATCTCGAGGTGGCGGCCGGCGGCACCGCCACCCCCGACGACCTGGAGTTCGTGATGGCGGTCTGCGATGCCGTGGGGGTCGCGATCGACAACCTCGTCGCCCGCGAGGTGCTCTCGACCAGGTTGGCCACCGCGGCTGACGAGAATGAGCGGCTTCGCCGCCGACTCGGCGAGGAGACCTGCATGGTGGGCGCCAGCCCGGCCCTGCAGGGCATCCTTGGGCAAGTCCAGCGGGTCGCGTCGACGAAGGCCACCGTCCTCGTCCGCGGCGAGAGCGGCGCCGGCAAGGAACTCATCGCCCGCGCGATCCACGAGTCGAGCGACCGTGCGAGCGGCCCGTTCGTCTGCCTCAACTGCGCCGCCCTCTCCGAGACACTTCTCGAGAGCGAACTCTTCGGCCACGAGAAGGGCGCCTTCACGGGCGCCACCGAGCGGAAGATCGGCAAGTTCGAGTCGGCCCACAGGGGCACCCTCATGCTCGACGAGATCAGCGAGATGAGCCCGGCGATTCAGGCCAAGTTTCTGCGGGTGCTCGAGGGGCATCCGTTCGAGCGGGTCGGCGGCAGCGGCCGTGTGCAGGTGGACGTCCGCGTCGTCGCGGCCACCAACCGCGATCTGGAGAAGGCGGTGACGGTCGGAGAGTTTCGCCGCGACCTCTACTTTCGGCTCAAGGTGGTGGAAATCCTGGTGCCGCCGCTCCGCCGCCGGCCGGAGGACATCGATACCCTCGCCGCGCACTTCCTGGCCCGCTTCGCCGCCGAGACCGGCCGAAAGATTCGGGGCTACACCCCCGCGGCTCTCGAGGCGATGCGGACCTACCACTGGCCGGGCAACATCCGGGAACTCCGCAACGTCGTGGAGCGGGCCGTCGTTCTCTCCCAGCAGGAGTGGATCGACGTGAACGACGTGAGCCTGAGTCATCTCGCCGCCTCGGGCGATACCGACAAGTTGGGCGTGTCGCGGCCGGGCAGTTTCGTGCCGACGACGATCGAGGAGATGGAGCGGAAGCACGTGCTGTCGACGCTCGAGGCCGTGGGGGGAAACAAGACGAAGGCCGCCACGATTCTCGGCATCGAGCGGTCAACGCTCGATCGGAAGCTCGCCAAGTGGGCGCGGGTGTAGCGCCGGCGGTAGGCATGCTCGAAGCCGGGGATTTTGCTACAGGATGCCCCGCTGGCCGACTGGGCATCACTTGTGAGTCGCAAAGATTCCCGGCTTCTGTGCGTGCCCACCGACCGGCCCCTCATCATCGGGAGCGTTTTCAGAGGCCGAAGTAACGCTTCCATTCGTCGACGCCCTCGGGCCCCGGCTCCGGGGGCTTGGCGTCGGGGGAAGGACGGCCGCGCGCGCGGCGGAGTTCGCGGGCGTCGGCGAGCCACTCCTCGCAAGAGACCGCCTTGGCCCG
>JBPCTA010000196.1:0-6320 GCA_051006595.1 Pirellulales bacterium | reverse complement strand
CGGACGGTGTTTGCCGGCATCAAGGGATTCCACGAACCGGCGGCGCTCGTCGGCCGGCTGGTGGTGGTGGTCGCGAACCTCGCCCCGCGGCAGATGAAGTTTGGGCTGAGCGAGGGCATGGTCGTGGCGGCGAGCGGCGCGGGGGCCACGGGTGTCTATCTGCTCTCGCCCGACTCGGGCGCGCTGCCTGGCATGCGACTGCATTGAGGCTACGGTGAGGTGAATGTCGGCGGGTGCGAGCGACGGGCTTCCCCGGCCGGTATAATTCTGATGGCGCAAGAGCACCCTCACCGGGCAGGAGCCCATCACCTCGGCATACGGGAGACTCGACCATGGCCAAGACCATCCTCTTTCCGACCGACTTTTCCACCGCCAGCGATGCCGCGCTCGAGCATGCGGCGATCCTCGCGCACTCGACCGGCGCCAAACTCCTGATTCTGCACGTCGAGGAGCCGCCTCTCGCCTACGGCGGCGGCGAGCTCTATTACGGCATTCCCGAGCCCGACTCCGACCGGATCCTCAAGATGCTCGAAGATGTGAAGCCCAAGGATGCGTCGGTGCCGTTCACCCACCGGCTCACGATGGGTGATCCCGCCGGAGAGATCGTCCGCATCGCCGGCGACGAGGGGGCCGAGATGATCGTACTCGGCACCCACGGTCGCACGGGGGTGACGCGGATGCTGATGGGCAGCGTGGCCGAGGCGGTCGTGCGCCGGGCGCCGTGCCCGGTGCTCGTGTATCGCGAGACGGCGGCGAAGCTCGCGCGTCCCAAGGCCGCCGCAGCCGGCGGCTAGAGCGATTCGCAGTTTTTTTCCGACGCGATCGAGACCCTCATCCCAACCCATGACGGCACGGCCCATCCTTGAACTCCGCGCGCGGGTGCGCCGTGCCGTTCGCGACGTATTCGACGGTCGTGGATTCGTCGAGGTAGACACGCCCGTGCTCTCGCGGGAAGTGCTGCCAGAGGCCCACATCGACCCGATCGCGGTGTCACTCGACGACGAGACGGCGCCGCGATTTCTGCAGGCGAGCCCCGAGGCGATGATGAAGCGGCTGCTCGCACGTGGAGCGGGGCCGATCTACCAGTTTGCGCAGGCGTTTCGCGCAGGCGAGCGGGGCAGTCGGCACGATGTCGAGTTCACGCTCCTGGAATGGTATGAGCCGGGAGCAACGCTCGATACCGCCACCGGCCTCATCGAGGCGGTCTGCGCCGCTGCGATCGGCACCCGAGGCATCGAGGTGACGACCTGCAGCCACGCCTTTTCATCTCTTGCCGGCACCGATCCGTTCGGAGCCTCCGCCGACGAACTGGAGCAGGCCCTCCACCGACACGGCGTGAGGCTGCCGGAGGGCACCTCACAGACCGCTGCAGATGACCGCTGGGACCGGGCCTTCGAACTCTTGCTCGCCGAGGTGGTGCAGCCGAAGCTCGGTCACGGCCGGCCCACGATGCTCGTGGATTGGCCTGCGTCGCAGGCGGCGTTTGCCCGGCTTGATCCCGCCGCGCCCCACGTCGCCCGCAGGTTCGAACTCTTCATCGCGGGCGTGGAACTGGCCAATGGCTGGGAGGAAGAGACCCGACGCGAGGTGCTCGCGGAGCGGATCGCCGCCGCCAATCGGATTCGCAGGATGGCGGGCCGCCGGGTGTTGCCGGTTCCCGAGAGCCTGCTTGAAGCCCATGGCGAGACGATGCCGGCGGGCTTTGGCGCGGCTCTGGGCTTTGACCGGCTGGTGATGCTCGTTGCGGGGGCCGATTCGATCGCCGCCGTGCGGTGCTTTCCTGGCGAGTCCTGAGCGGGTCGCAGGCACCGACAGCCATTCGGCGGGCTATCGCTCCACGTCAACCGCGGCGATCACCCACCGCTCCAGGCGGCCCTTGCCAGACTTCACCCCCTTGGGCACGACGACCAGACGGAGCGTGCTGCCGGCGCCGGCGGCACCACAGCCAGCGAGCGTTGCACGCACCGTCCAGGCGCCGTCGTCGGAACCCAGCGGCGCGGCCGATGCCACCCTCGGTCGCGTCTCGCCGCAGGCCGCGACGGCCTGCACCGGCGGCATGGCCGTGAACCGGGCCATGCGGTCGGCTGGGCTCTCTGGCGGATCCTCTCCCGGAACGGCGTGGGCGGGAAGCAGAGACGACGCGGAGACTCCCAGCGCCTCCGCCGGCCGGCCCGTGCGGACGGCGTCGATCCAGGTCGCCGCAGCGGTGACGGCGCGGTGGCTGACGATCCAGCGATCCACGATCGCGGTGGTCACGGCCTGAGCGCCGAAACCGAGGGAGAGGGCGAGGCCGGCGAGCGCGAGAAGCCTGCCAGCCTTCACCGCTCCAGGACGCCCAATGTCCGCCAGCGCCGCCAGGGCCAGGGCCGCACCCACGATCGGCACGACCCACGCGAACCGGGTGGCGAGGGCCAGGGCCGAGCACACGCCACCGACCAGGGCGGCGACAGCCAGCGGGCTCACCGGCTGGTAGTCGTTCGTTGGGTCCATCAGCCGCTCATTCCTATTTCGCGGCCACGCGAAGCTCCGGTTCCGCCTCGAGACGCTTGCGGCGGACGGCATACCGAATGATGAAGTCGCTGCTCGTTCCCTTGGCGACCGTGTCGGTGTCAAAGGCATGATCTGGCCGGCCGAACGGGCCGTGGAGCGTCGAGCCCCGCACCCACTGCAGCCAGCGGCGGTCGGGCGCCAATCCGAAGAACATCGTCGCCTCGGGTGCCGCCTGGATGTAGTCGCGCGGCACCGCCGCCGTGTGGAGCGTGGCAGCGGTGAAGCAGACCACGATCCACGCCGCGATCGCCGCCACGAAAGGGGTGGCGAACATCTCCACCGGCTTGCGGAACTTCACCTTCGTTCGGGAGACGCGATCGGAGATTTCCCGGAGCGTGACCAGGATGACCGCGAACAGGCCCCAGATGCAGATGAAGTCGAGCAGGTAGTCATAACTCGGCAGCCGGGGCCTGAGGAGCGCCACCGCCCACTCGAACCAGGCCGTGGCGAAACTGGCGGCGAGCAGCAGGTTGAGCACCATGATGGCCGATCCCCACAGCCCCTCGCGCCAGAGGGCGAAGGTGACGGCGACGAAGACGCCGAGCAGCGCCAGAGAGATCATCATGAGCGTGTTTTCCCCTTCGCAGTCGCGGCAACAGGCGGGCCCGACGGCGGCGACGCGGCCGCCGTGAACACCCGCTGCAGTTCGTCGAGCGACGTCGAGCCCTCGATGACCAGCGCCATGCCTGCATCACGGAGCTGCTTCATGCCGTCCTGCATGGCCGCCTTCCGGAGCGTCGCCTGATCGGCACCTGCGGCGATCGCCTTGCGAAACATCGCCCCGGTGGCCAGCTCGTAGATCGCCGTCCGGCCGAGGTAGCCCGTCCCGCCGCAGAGCCGGCAGCCATGCTCGGAGGCCTTGCGGAGGTGCGGCAGCTGTTCGGGAGTGAGCTTCATGCGGGCGAGCAACTCCGGCGGCGGCGGATACTCCTCCCGGCACTTTGGGCAGAGTTTCCGCACCAGCCGCTGGCAGAGGGAGCCGACGAGCGTGGTGGCAAGCAGCTGCGGCGGCACGCCGCAGGCGGCGATCCGGGCGACGGCATCGGTCGCGTCGGTGGCCTTGAGACTCACGACCACATATTTGTCTTCGGAAGCCAGCTTCACGAGCTCGCCGACGAGCGCTTTGTCGCGGATGTCGCGGGTGAGGATGGCGTTGGGATAACTCCGCAGCGAAGCCCGGAGCGCGTCGAGGGCGGTCACGCCCGTGCGGGCGTCGAACGTCACCGGCTTGACGTTCTGGATCTCGCGAGGCGGCGACGCGGCATCCTCGAGCGAGATGAAATCCCGAAGCAGCCGGTCGGTGGCCAGGGTCAGGATGTCGAATGTCGTGCTGAGCCCGGAACCCGCTGGCGACGACACGAGGATCAGACCGCGCTCGACAGTCGTCAGACCGATCACCTGCTCGGCCACTGCCGCCGGCATGCCGAGGTCGCCGAGCTTCTTGAAGACCGCAGCCGGCGGGTCGAGCTGGATGATCACCTGCTCTCCCGTGGCCTGCCCGCGGACCGACAGGCGGCAGTTCCGCGGCTTGCCGTCGACCTGAAGCATGAACGGGGCGGCCTTCGCCTCCCGCGCCCCCGGGGGCAATCCGCAGAGCGTCTTGAGGGCCGCGAGCACGGCCTGACCCACCTCGAGGCTCGACTTCGGCGCCTCGACCCACGACTCCTTCTCCCGGCGGCTCCGCGGCGGCTGGCGGACTTTCGGCTTCTCCCAGACCCCGTCAACCTCGTGCCGAACGCCCATGCCGGCGGGCTCGCAGTCGATCACCATCGTGTTGGCCCGCGCCATCACGGCGGCGAGCATCGTCTTGCGGGCCTCTTCGAAGCCGGGCAGTTTCTCCGCCGCCTCGAGCCGCGCGGCCGTCTCGGCTGCGTCCTTGCCGCCAACCGCGGCGAGCGACACCTTCGGGATCAGGTCGCCCGCGTCGAATCCCGTGTCGATCTCGATGCCGAAAGGGGCGACAAGCCCGGCCACGATCCGCCGCGCATGGCCCACCGTGAGCTCTTGTTCCGCCGGGGGAACCGTGGCATTGCGGAGCACGGAGTAGGTGATGGCGGGGGCGAGCCAGGCCACCAGCATGAGTGCCAGGCCGCCGAGCGCCGACGGGATCCACCAGGCCACGAGGGCGGCGACGAACATCGGGAGTCCGCACACCAGACCCCAGAAGGCGGGCTTGAACTTGTGCTTCGTGGCATCGCGAGACACCCAGTCCACCGTCCGCATCCAAGCGAGCACAGAGAGCCACCAGGCCACCGCCGGCAGGATCGCCAGGCCGCCGCCGGCGCCGCGGCGATCCCAGCCCTCGGGCAGGTGCTGCGGCCATCCGAGGGACGCGGTGTCGGCCGCGACGGCAGGGCTCGCGGCCCAGGCGCTGACCACGACGCAGGCGGCCAGCATGAAGCAGGCAGTCCACGTGCGGCAGGCGGAAACGGCGAGACGTCGGCGGAGTTCGTGCATCACGATTACCCGATGCCCTTCAACGCCATCTCGAGCGCTTCGCGGTTGGGGGCGATCTCCATCGCATCGTGCCGGTCGATGAGCTCCTGGTCGATGAGGCTCTTGAGGCTCATCGTGAAGTCCTGCATGCCGTCGCGGAACGACTTCTTGATGTGGTCGGCGAGGAGATGATCCTGTTCCTCGAGCACGTACTTTCGCACCAGCACATCGAAGAACATCACCTCGCAGATCGGCACCCGACTGACTCCCGGCCTGATCGACTTGAGCAGTTTTTGCGCGATGATCCCCTTCATGTTGAAGGCGATCGCACTACGGATCGAAGGATGCTCCTCCTGCGGAAAAAGATCGAGGATGCGACCGATACAGCTCGAGGCGCTGGCGGCGTGGATCGTGCCGAACACCAGATGCCCCGTCTCGGCGGCGTGAATCGCCGTCTTGAAGGTTTCCACGTCGCGGAGCTCGCCCACGAGGATGATGTCGGGATCCTCGCGGACCGCATGCTTCATCCCGATCTCGAAGTTTTTGACGTCGGTGCCGATCTCCCGCTGGTTGATCAGGCACTTGTCTTCGGTGAAGACGAACTCGATCGGATCTTCGAGCGTGAGGATGTGCTTGCGATACCGCTGGTTGATGTAGTTGAGCATCGAACCGATCGTGGTGCTCTTGCCCGAGCCGGTCACGCCGGCGAGCAGCACCATGCCCTGATCGAGCACGCACATCTTCTCGATGCTCTCGGGCAGAAAGAGCCCCTTGAAGTCGGGGATCTTGTTGTTGACGCGGCGGGCCACCAGGCCGAGCGAGCCCTGCTGGTAGAGCAGGTTGACACGGAACCGCCAGCGAACGTCATCGACGACGCAGGTGTGGGCGAAGTCGGCGCCGCCGTCGGCGTCGAGAATCCGCTTTTGGCGGTCATCGAGCATCGCGAAGCAGAGTCGCTCCATCGTGTCGGCATCGATCTTGTCGTGCTTCAGGGGCTGCAGCGCCCCCTTGACCCGCATGAACGGCGGCTGATCCACCTTGAGGTGCAGGTCGCTCCCCTGGAGTCGCACGAGCGCCTCGAACAGCCGGTCGATCTCCAGGCGGCCCTTCTTGCGGAGGCCGCGGACTGGAGTCGGCGAGGATTCTTCGGGGACTGTTTCAGTCGTGGACATCGGTTGGTCGCCGGGAGAGCCCCAGGTGTCGTGAGATGGCAGTTGTCGTGAGATGGCAGGTGGCAGGTCGCTGGGAAAACGTCGGCGGACGATCAGCTGGAGGGGGGGCGGACGGGGATGCCGCGGCGTTGAAAGAGTTCCTTGACCTCCCGGATCGTACAC
>JBPCTA010000195.1:0-4150 GCA_051006595.1 Pirellulales bacterium | reverse complement strand
TGCCTACGTCGCCGCCCGGGTGATCTCGGCCGACGATGTCGCCGCCACGGCGCTGCTCGTGGAGATGGCCGGCCGCGAGCAGCTGGGCCTCGCCCCCGAGCCACTCGCCTGGGTCGCGATGGGCCTCGCCCTGCGCACGCCCCGCGATGGTCACACCTGCGTGGTGCTCTCCGAGATCGATGCCTGGGCCGGAGCCATCGAGGCCGATGGCGTCGAACCCGCCTCCCACGGCAGTCTTCACTGGCCGGCCTCGGTCGCCAGTTGGAAAACGGCGCTGCAATCGGCCGGCCCGCTCGTGGGCACACCGGGGGAACGGGCGCCCTTCATCCTCGACGGCGACCGGCTCTATGTCGCCCGCTCGCTGCACGAGGAACAGGAGATCGCGCGGCGGCTCTCTGGCGCGGTGGCGGGCCACGTCGAAATCCTGCTCGGCGGCCCGGGCACCGGCAAGACGACGACGGTGGCCAAGCGACTCATCGAACTGTTTCAGGCCGACCCGCACACGCGGATCGCCCTCGCGGCCCCGACGGGCAAGGCGGCGGCGCGGATGGCCGAGGCCCTGCGGAATCGCCTCCACGACCCCAACGCCCCGGAGGAGGTGCGTGCAGCTGGTGCGGCCGCGCGGGCGGCGGTCGAGGCGGCCCGCCCCGTAACGGTCCACAAACTCCTCGGCAACCGCCCGCAGGGCACGCCACGCTACCGGTTCAACGCCAACAATCCGCTGGCCTACGATCTCGTCGTGGTGGACGAGGCGTCGATGCTCTCCAGTTCGCTGATGTTCCATCTGCTCGCCGCGCTCTCCGCCGACACCCGGCTGCTGCTCGTGGGCGACCCCGATCAGTTGGCGAGCGTCGATGCGGGTTCGGTGCTCGCCGATCTCGCGAAGGCGGCCGAGCCGTCGGCGGCGCCGCTCGCGGCCCGCACGACGAAGCTCACCGTTCGCCATCGGTTTGGGCGGCGGATCGGCGGGCTGGCCGATGCGATCCTGGCCGCCGACGTGGATGCCGCGCTGGCCATCCTCGACGGCACCCAGCCGCTTTCAGCACCAGCCCCAGCTGCAGCCCCAGCCGCGGCCACGGCTACGGCTGCCGACGACCCGGCGGCCGTGTGCTGGGTCGCACCCCACACGGCTGATTTCAAGGCCGTCGTCGATGCCGCCGTCGCGCATGCCAGGCGGCTTCAGGAGCTCGCGGCATCAGGCGACGTCGCCGCCGCCCTCGAACTCCAGAAGGCCCTGCAGGTGCTCTGCGGCCATCGCGAAGGGCCGCTCGGTGTGGCGGGCTGGAATGCGGTCGTGGAGCGGCGGCTTGGCGTGGCGGGGGGCTCGCCCTGGTATGCCGGCCGGCCGGTGCTGGTGACCCGCAACAATCCCGCGCTCGATCTCTTCAACGGCGACATTGGCCTGATCGTGCCGGGGGCTGAACGGGGTCGGATGGACGCAGTCTTTCCCACGGGCCGCGAACCGCGGCGTGTGCCCGTCTCGCGGCTGGAAGACGTGGCGACCGTGCATGCCCTGACGATCCACAAGAGTCAGGGATCCGAGTATCGTCACGTGGTCGTGATCCTGCCGGAGCGGCCGAGCCGGATCGTGACCCGTGAACTGCTCTACACGGGCGTCACGCGGGCGATCGAGAAGGTAACGGTCGTCGGCTCCCGCGACGTGATCGCCGACGCCATTCGACGGCCGATCCGTCGCGCCACCGGCCTGGCTGGCCGACTCGGCTAAACTACCGACTCAAGACGAACCTGATTGCTCTGTCGCCCATCCGCCTTCTGGAGTTCCCTGCATGAACGCCTTGCCTTCGCCGTCGCGTGGCATGCTCCTGCTGGCGGCGATCGCCCTTGCCGGCGGTGGCTTCATGACGCGGCCCGCCAGAGCCGAGCCGGCATGGCACCAGTGGCGCGGTCCCACCCGCGACGGCTTCGTCACCGGCGCCGCCTGGCCCGATGGCCTCGACGCGTCTCGGATCGAGAAGCAATGGCGGGTGGATCTCGGTCCGAGCTATTCTGGGCCAGTCGTGGCCGGCGACCTGGTGATCGTGACCGAAACCCTCGACGCCGCGACGGAGCATGTCCGGGCGTTCGACCGGGCCACCGGCCAGCAACGCTGGCACGTCGAATGGGAGGGAGCGCTTCGGGTGCCCTTCTTCGCCGCGTCGAACGGCTCGTGGATCCGCTCCACGCCCTGCGTCGACGGTGACCGCGTCTACGTCGCCGGGATGCGCGACATGCTCGTCTGCCTCGATGCCGCCACCGGCCACGAGCACTGGCGAATCGACTTCATGGCGGCGCTCGAAAGCCCCCTGCCCGCCTTCGGATTCGTCTCCAGCCCGCTGGTGATCGGCGATCACGTGTTCGTGCAGGCCGGATCGGGATTCATCAAGCTCGAGAAGGCCACGGGGAAGATCGTCTGGCGGGTGCTGGACGACGGCGGCGGCATGTCGGGCAGTGCCTTCTCCTCGCCCTATCCGACCACGCTCGGCGGCGTGCCGCAGATCCTGGTGCAGGGCCGCGAGGAGCTTGCCGGCGTTGATCCCGAGAAAGGCACCGTGCTCTGGAAGACGCCGGTCGAGGCCTTCCGCGGCATGAACATCGTCACGCCCACGATTGCCGACGGCCGCGTGTTCACCACGAGCTACGGCGGCGGATCGTTTCTCTTCGCGGTCGATCCTGCCCGCACCGACAAGCCCGTGGAGCAGGTCTGGCGCAACAAAATCCAGGGCTACATGTCGTCGCCGATCGTGATCGGCGACCATGCCTACGTGCATCTCCGCAACCAACGCTTCGCCTGCCTCGATCTCGCCACCGGCAAG
Organism: Pirellulales bacterium; assembly: GCA_051006595.1. GTDB lineage: Bacteria > Planctomycetota > Planctomycetia > Pirellulales > UBA1268 > QWPN01. The sequence continues at coordinate 1,337 of JBPCTA010000195.1, read as the reverse complement.
GAGGACTGGATCACGACCCCCTTCGGCCGCTACTGGAGCATGATCGCGCAGGGCGACCGCATCCTGGCCCTCGACGAAACGGGTGATCTACGGCTGATTCGGGCGACGCCCGAGCGGTACGAACTGCTGGGCGAGGCGAAGGTCGCCGCCGAGGAGAGCTGGGCCCATCTTGCGATCGACGACGGGCAACTGTTCGTCCGCGATCTCAAGGGGCTTTCCGCCTCTCGCTGGCGGTGAGGCTGGCTCGCGGTCAGCCGCGGCGGAGCCGGTCGTCGATCGTCGGCCGGCGGAGCACGATCATCGGATCGGCCTCCGCCCGCACGGCCGCCATGCTCATCGGCTTGGCGAGAATCATGCCCGCCACGAAGCCCGCAATGTGGGCGGAATAGGCGACGCCGCCGCCACTTCCGCCCTGATCGAAAAAGCCACTGACAATCAGAAACAGGAACCAGATCCCCACGGCCACATAGCCCGGCACATCGATCATCATTCGCATCAGGATCACGCTCACCCGCCGCTGCGCATGGAGCACGAGGTAGCCACCGAGCACTCCAGAAATCGCCCCCGACGCCCCGAGACAAGGCGTGAGCGCGGCCTCACCGGAACTGTTGAGCGCCACGAACGTCAGCGAGGCGATGATGCCGGTGGCCAGATAGAAGATCAGATACTTCACGTGGCCCATGTCGTCTTCGATGTTGTCGCCGAAGATCCACAGAAACCACATGTTGCCCGCGAGGTGCATGAGGCTGCCGTGCATGAAGATGGCGGTGAGAAGCGTCATCCAGGGAGGGATCGGCGTCTTCATCAGACCAGGGTCGGTGACTTGGACGTCGCCCTGGGGCGTGTGGATCGTCCGCAGCGACGGAGCCATCTCGATGTCCTGGCCGGTGATGATCTCCTTGGGCACCTGCACATAGGCCATCGTGAAGGCGTCGTTCGTGCCCATGCCCTGCAGCACGGCGAACACGAACACATTTGCGGCGATCAGCGCGATCGTCACGAACGGAAAGGTCCGGCGGTCGGAGTTGTCGTCGCCTACGGGAAACACCATGGGTGGGGGCCATCCAGGAGATGAAAACGGGATGCAGACGCGGGCTAGAGCCGATGGAAGAACGGTCTGGAAGGATAGCCCGTCGCACGGGTTCCCGCGAATCTGCCTCGGTCACGCCGCCATGACGCATCTCGTGCCCCAGAAAAATCGGGCCGCCTGGCGGCGAAGGGTCCCGATGGCATCGGGGCATCCCCTCGGCACGGAACCGCTCGAGCAACGGCACTGCCTGGCCGCGGCGACCGGGGGCGGCTGGCACCTGCCGTGGAACGGGGCCACGGTCGAGGTC
>JBPCTA010000194.1:0-3787 GCA_051006595.1 Pirellulales bacterium | reverse complement strand
GCCGACATATCCACCCCCAGAGCGTCGTCGAGCGTCGCCCGCGGTACGTCACCAAGCGGAATCAAAGTCGATGCCCGCCGAAGGCGGCGACACATCGCCGGCACAGGATACACCACGCCGCCGGTTATCTGCGGGCCGGCTCCGCCGCGGGGTGTTTCCGAGGCGGCCGTTCGGACGCGGCATCCCGGGACTCTGGCCTTAGGTTCGCATCGGCGAATGGCAGCGGCCACGCTGGATCGGGCACATGTTCACGATCGAGGATCGATTCCATCCGGGCCACGACCTCGGGATGGTCGGCGGCGACGTTGTGCGACTCCGACGGGTCGACGGCGAGGTCATAGAGCTCAATCGGGCCCGGCGCTGCCGGCTGCTTCGGACCGACCGCCCGCCGGATCGCCTTCCAGCGGCCGACGGGCCACGGCCGCGGGCGTCGGGAGTGGCGGTGGCGGAACAAACGCCGATCCGGGGCCCGGAGCGGTATGGTCGGTGGCCGCGACCAGCGCCGCCGGTCTCTCGCTCACCTAGCGCTGGGAGGCAGTCTTGAAGGGATTCTCCGCCGGACCAACGACATCCTCGTTGACGAGATCGGGCTGCACCTGCCCCCACCACTGGTCATACTCCGCAGCGAGCCGCTCGACGATCTCGCGATGATCCGCAGCCACATCCCTCCGCTCGCCGGGGTCCGCGACCACGTCGTAGAGTTCCCAGGCGTCGGCCGCATTCTGCGTGTTGACGAGCGACCAGCGTCCCTCCTGAATCCGGCAGTGGCGATATCCGCTCGTCGCAGCCTGACCGTGGGGCCAACGTCCCAGATGGGTGATCAGCGGCCGATCGGGCCAGATCGCCGATCGGTCTCGCAGGAGCGGCACGAGGCTCCGCCCCTCGAGCTTCGCCGCAACGTCCGCCGGGACCGGCGCGGCGGCGAACTCGCAGAGGGTGGGCAGCACGTCGATGTGGGCGGTGACGGCCGCGACATCGACGCCCTCTGGCAGCACGCCGGGCCACCGCCAGAAGGAGGGCACGCGAATGCCCCCGCGATAGACCGTGTTCTTCAGGCCTCGCATGCCGTCGTTCGCCACCGCCGCGCCCGTCGCAGTACCGTTGTCGCTGGTGAACACGACAAGCGTGTCGTCGGCGATACCCCACTCGTCGAGCGTGCGGAGGAGGGTGCCCATGTTGGCGTCGATGTTCTCGATCATGCCGTAGACCTTGGCCACATTCGGCCGCTGCTTCGGATCGGAAAGGCCGGCTGCCTCGAGCGCTGCAAGCGGGGCCACGTCGGAGCCCGGCGGGCACTGCAGCGGCTCGTGCGGGGCGTTGGGGGTGATCAGGCAGAAGAAGGGCTGGTCCCGTTCACGGCATTCCGCCATCCAGCCGATCGCCTCGGCGAAGAACACGTCGGTGCAGTAGCCCTTGGTCTTCACGAACGTGCCGTCGCTGCGAATCGTCGGGTCGGTGTAGCGGTTCCCCGGCACGTCGCCGCAGCTGCCCCGATACGACTGGCCAATCCCGCCGCCGCCGTGGATGAACGTGCGATCGAAGCCCCGCCTGCCCGGCTGGTAGGCATCTTCGTCGCCCAGATGCCACTTGCCGAAGATGCCGCTGGTATATCCCGCGGCTGTGAGAAGCTGCGGCAGGGTCGTCGCCGAAAGAGCCAGCCGCTCCCGTTCGAAGATCGTATGGGTCACGCCGGAGCGAAACTCGTGCCGGCCCGTGAGCATGGCGGCGCGAGTGGGGGCGCAGGTGGGGCTCGCGTGAAACTCCGTCAGCCGCACGCTCTGGGCGTGGAGCCGGTCGAGATTGGGCGTCTTGAGCACGGGATTGCCGAGGGCGGCGATGTCGCCGTAGCCCTGATCGTCGGTCATTACGTAAATGATGTTTGGCGGCCGTTTGGCCGCCGGCGATCGTTGACGATCACCACCACCGTCCGAAGGCCCGGCGGCCAGATCGCGACACTCGGCGGCGATCGTGCGCCACGTCTCCTCAAGCGCCTGGACGCGGGCCGGCTCGGCGGCGGCACGATCGACCGTCTCACAGCGGTCCTGAGCGAGATCGTAGAGTTCCCAGGCCGCGGCCTTCGAGGCCACGAGTTTCCAGTCGCCGACCCGCACCGCGCGGTGACCCTCGTGACACCACCAGAGTGCATCATGCGGAGATTTCGCGGTTGCGTCGGATAGTGACGGAGCGAAGCTCTGGCCCTGCATCGGAGCCGCGGCCTTGTCTGCGGGCAGGCCAACAAGCTCGAGGACGGTCGGCACGACATCGATCACATGGACAGGCTGGCTCCGCAGCAGGCCCTTGTCGGCGATGCCCCGCGGCCAGTGCACGATCCACGGCGTCGCGATTCCCCCCTCGTGCACCCAGGTCTTGTGGCGGCGAAAGGGGGTATTCGCACAGCTCGACCAGCCGGGCCCGAGGCAGAGAAACGTCTTTCGCGAACCGGGCGGGGCGGACGCATCGTGCCCCTCGCCGCGGATCATCATCTCGGCCGAAGCGCCGTTGTCGCTCAGGAAAAGGATCAGCGTGTCGTCGAGGGCGTGCATCGCCTGGAGCTGCGCCACGATCCGACCCACCTCCCGGTCGAGGCTCGTCACCATCGCCGCATGGATCGCCATCTTCGTCGCCTGAAACTCCCGCTGCTCCGCTGTGAGCGTCTCCCAAGCCACGGGTCGATCGACCTCGCCAGATCCGAGTTTCCCGATCGCGTCGGGAAACGCGTATGGGGGCCCGAGGGCTCGCTCCATCGCCGCGGGAGCCGTCGTGACGATGCCGAGTTGGTGAATCCGCTCTTGCCGGAGGCGCTGGACCTCGTCCCAGCCTGCGAGGTAACGGTCGCGATAGCTGGCAATCAGGGCCGGAGGCGCCTGGAGCGGGAAATGGGGCGCCGTAAACGCGACATACTGAAAAAACGGCGCGTCGCCATGATCCCTCGCATGGTCGGCAAGGCAGGCGACGGCATGGCCGCCGATCGCGCTGGTGGCGTAATACTCGTCCGCGGCCTCCGGCCCCGGCGGCCTGCCGATCGCTCCCGCCGGGTCGAAGTAGTTGCTCTGGCCCGCCGCGTTGATGTCGAGCGACCGCGCGAAGCCCTGCTGCAAAGGGTCGCCGTCGATATGCCATTTTCCCGAGTGATACGACCGGTAGCCGGCAGCCGCGAGTCGCTCAGGGAGCAGCACCGCCCAGGGCGGCCGCGTGCCCTTGACGCCCCCTTTCACTGCGAACTCAGCGCCGGAGACCGCATCCCGACGGACGGACTGCGGGTAGAAGCCCGTGAGGAGGGCCGCCCGCGTGGGCCAGCAGCGGGCCGTGTTGTAACCCTGGGTGTACCGCAGCCCGCCGGCCGCCAGCCGGTCGAGGTGGGGCGTGTCGATCTCGCCGCCGTGGCACCCGAGGTCGGAAAAGCCAAGGTCGTCGGCCAGGATCACGACGACGTTTGGCGGCGCGGCGAGGGCAACCGTGGCGACGAGCGTCGTCGCCAGGAGAAAGAGCCCGCAACGTATCCTCAGCGCGCTCACGAGAACCTCTCGGGCAAGCAGTCGTTCAGGCCACTGGGCTGCAGGTCCGGGAAGGAGAGAACCGCCGTCCCAGAAACGCCGCCCCGGTGCATCACGGCTTTTCGATCTCGGCAAGCACCTTCGCGTACGCGGCAGCCCGATCGTCAGGCTTCATGTCCCGCACTTCGAGAAGCATCGGCCGCAGCCCCGCGGCCCAGGCCGGGTCTTCACTGATTTTTGCGTTGGTCTTGGCCAGCAGGATATCGGCGTCGGCATGCGTCGCCGCCGCGGCC
>JBPCTA010000193.1:0-10819 GCA_051006595.1 Pirellulales bacterium | reverse complement strand
GTGGTCGTCGTGGCCACCCGCCGGCCGGCCATGCTCGTGGAGCAGGCGGTCGCCCAGGCCGTCGCCGAGGGGCTCGGCGTCAGCGAGGTCGTGCCGGCAGACCGGTCGCTCGAGGGGATTTTCGGACAGCTCATGCGGCTGCATCGCGGGGTTAATGCATGACAGCGCCCGACATCAATCCCGCTGCCGCCGCCGCCCTGCATCCGGCGTCGCGGCTCGCCCCCGTGGCCGCGGTCTGGACCGTGACCACCTTCCAGCTCCGGCGGCTGCTCACGATCCCCCGGCTGGCAATGGCGCTGGTGGGCGTCGTCTTTCCAGCCGCCGTGATGATCGCCGCCGATCGTGCGGCCCGTGGCCGGCTCGCGCCCGACCTCACGGTCGCCATGCTCTACGCGCTGATCCCCGAGGCCGTCTGCATGCTCGGCCTGCTCGTGACGATGTGTCCGGCCGTCGCCGATGAACTGGAGCGGGGCACCTGGGCCCACGTGGCCGTGCGGCCAGGCGGCCGCCGAGCGCTGCTTCTGGGCAGCTACGTGGCTGCCGTGATCTGGACATCGAGCGTGGCCATCCTCGCGCTGCTCCTGGCTCTCCCCTTCACATGCCTGGACGATCGCACGGGCGTGGCGCGGATGCTGATCGCGCTCGTGCTCCTATCGTGCGTCGGTCGCGGGGCGCTGTTCGCGTTGCCCGCGGTCGTGATGCCGAAGCGGGCGCTCGTGGCGAGCGTGGGCGTGGCGATCGTCGTCGAGTATCTCGTCGGCGTGATCCCCGCGGTTGTGAACCAGGCGACCGTGAGCCTGCGGCTTCGCAGCCTGCTCGTGGCCTGGATGAACTGGAAGCGAAAGCTCCCGATCGAGATGGAACTCCTCGTCGACCCGCAGCCGGTGTGGGTGCAGCTGACGGCCGTGGGGATCCTCGTCGTCGCGCTGCTCGCGGCGGCGGTGTTTATCCTCGAGCGGCGGCAGTTTCCGCCGAGCGAGGAGATCTGATGCCGCGGGCACCCCACGCCTTACGGCGTTGGGCTTGGACGGGCGACCCGCGCGTAAAAGCCGACCGGCCGTAAGGCCGCGGGCATCCGAATCAGACATCGCCGCGGCGGCGGGCAAGGGCCAGCCGGCAGGCCTCGGCGACGCGTGCTGCAGCGGCCTCGTCGAAGGGCCAGGTATCGGATCGCGAGCGGGTGTCGGGGTCGCTTCGCAGCCACTCGACGAGCGTCGCCGCCGCGGCATCGTCGGCGGCGATCACGCGATCGCTCGAGCCGATCGCCGCCGTCACCAAACGCTTGAGCGACGGCCGCGCTGCCGCCGCCGCGAGATCTCGGCTCGACACATGGACCACGACCGGCGCGCCCGTCTCCACCGCGAGGTCGGTCAGGATCCCTGCGTGCAGCACGAAGATCGCATCGGGAAACACGTCGTCGGCCGCTTCCGCGATCATCTGCCGGGCCGTCTCGCGGGCGAGCCCGAGCAGCCGCGACGGCACCCGAGAGACGGCGGCGAGAAACGCGTCGGGACTGCCATCGCGGACCGCGGCCAGAAACTCGCGTGATGCCGCCGCCACGTCGTGCAGATGGATGCCATGCACGCCCCGCGGCTGCTCCTCGAGGCCCGGCACGGACGATGGCCCGCACACGGCGACGGTGCAGCCCAGCGCCTCCAATCCTTCGCGGAGCCGATGGATCCGCGTGTGCGGATGATCGCAGCAGCCATGGTCGATGAGGAGGAGACGCATGCCGCGGTCGTAGGCTGTGCCGGCAGGGCCGCCGACGGTGGCGTTCAGATCCAGAGTTGCCAGCGTGCCAGGCCGAGGCATGCGGCCGTCCATGCGGCGGCCCCCCAGTCGTCGGCCATGATGCCGAGGCCGGAGGGCAGGTGCTCCAGCTGCCGACAGGGAAACGGCTTCCAGATGTCGAAGATTCGCAGGAGCACGAAGGCGACCGCGAGCGCCAGCGGGGTGCGGGCGTCCGCCGGCACGACGAGCAGCGCCAGCGGCATGCTCGCGACCTCATCGAAGACGATGGCGCCGGGATCCTTGCGGCCAAGCAGCGTGGCGGCGCGGGAGCAGATCGGAATCCCAATCATGCAGATCGCGGCGACGATCAGGGCCTCCAGCATCGGAGCGGCCCAGGATGCGGCGTCTGCTCGGGACGCGAGCCAGCCGGCGGCGGCGGCCGTCGCGAGCGACAGCGGCAGGCCCAGCATCGCGCCGAAGGTGCCCGGTGCGAAGGGCACGCGGCCGATGCCGCCGGCTGTCGCCGCGAGCACCGCGGGGGCAAACCACGGTGCCGCTGACGGATCATGGGCGGTCAAGGCCGGGGCTGCCGGGATCGGGGAGGGATCATTCATCCCGACATCGTACCGTGGCGGCCGGGCGGTATGATGGAGGAGAGAGTCCGCATCACTTCTCCGCATGTGCCCGCACAATTTCTATGGAACCTGCCTCGAACACCGCCGCCGATCCCTCCGTCATCGGTCAGCTCACGCTCGTCGAATATCCCCATCCCGCCCTGCTTCGGAAGACGCGGCCGGTGACCCGGCTCGACGCCGGGCTCCGAGAGGCCGTCGAGCAGATGTTCGAGATCATGTATGAGGCGCAGGGGGTGGGTCTGGCGGCCAACCAGGTGGCCCTGCCGTATCGGCTGTTCGTCGTGAACTGCGCCGGACGACGCGGCGAGGGAGAGGAGCATGTGTTCATCAATCCTGTGCTGAGTCGGCCGCGGGGCACGGCCGTGCAGGAGGAGGGCTGCCTGAGCCTGCCGGGCGTGCGGATGGACGTGCGACGGCCCGAGAAGATCGTGGTCGATGCCTGGTCGCTCGAAGGCGATCCAGTTCACCTCGACCTCGATGGGCTGCTCTCCCGCGTGGTCCAGCACGAGTTTGACCACCTCGAAGGCCGGCTGTTCACCGACCGCCTGCCCGACGCCGCGGCGCTCGAGGTGCGACGGTCGCTCGAGAGCTTTCGGGAGGTGTTCGTGGGCCGGCAGTCGCGGGGCGAGCTGCCCGACACCCAGCTGCTCGTCGCGGAACTCGACCGGCTCGAAGCCGCGCGGTGCACGGGGTGAATCGCCGGCTCCGGATCATCGTGATGGGCACCGGACCGTTCGCGGTGCCGATGTTCGAGTCGCTTCGCGGGATGCCTCACGACATCGTGGAGGTGGTCACGCGGCCCGACCATGCCCCGCCCGGGCGTCGGCCCCCGAAGAACCCGATGCGGGAGGCGGCGGTGGCTGCCGGCATCGGCATCCTCGATCCGGAGCGTGTCAATGAGGCCACGTCGGTCGCGTCGCTCGCCTCGTTCCGCCCCGATCTCTTCGTGGTCTGCGACTACGGCCAGATTCTCTCCCGCGAACTCCTGGCCGTGCCGCCGCTCGGCGGGATCAACCTGCACGGGTCGCTCCTGCCGCGGCATCGCGGGGCGGCGCCCGTGCAGTGGACGATCCGCGAGGGCGATGCGCTGGCCGGCGTGAGCGTGATCCACATGACGCCGGCGCTCGATGCGGGCAATGTGATCGTGGCCCGTGCCACGCCGGTGGGCCCTCGGGAGACGTCGGCCGAACTCGAGCCGCGACTTGCGGCACTGGGCGCCGGGGCCGTTGTCGAGGCTGTTGAGCGAATCGAAGCCGCCGTGGCCGCGACGGGCACGTCGACTGGCGTCGGTGTGCCCCAGGAGGCGGCCAAGGCGACGCGGGCCCCGCGGCTGGCGAAGGCCGACGGCATCGTCGATTGGTCGCTGCCGGCCGTGCGGATCGAGCGGCTGCGGCGGGCGCTCGAGCCGTGGCCGCGGCTCACCACGTTCTTCCCCCGCGGCGACGGCCAGCCGCAGCGGCTCGTGCTCGAAGATGTCGAGGTCGTGCCGATGGAGGGACTCCCCGCCGCGGCGTTCGGCACGGTGCTCAAAGCGGCTGGCGACGAGTTTGTCGTGGCCTGCGGCGAGGGCACCGCGGTTGCGATCACGAGGCTCGTTCCCGAGGGGCGGCGGAGCATGTCGGCCGCGGAGTTTCTCCGAGGCAGCCCGCTGCTGCCCGGATCCCGGCTGGGCTGAAGAGGCGACGCTCTCCAGCCGGGAATCCTGGAGCACAATCCCCGGCTTCGAGCATGCCTTCCGCCGGCGAACCAAGGCGGCCTCGTCTCGCCGCCGCCCGTAGTCCCGGGGGGACTCTCGTCACCTAAACTCGTCACGATGACGAAGCGGCTCTGGATTGAAACCGTCGGCTGCCAGATGAACGTGCTCGACAGCGAGCTCGTGGTGGCCGCCCTGCGCCGCCAGGGATGGGAGATGGCCAAGGGAAGCGGCGAGGCCGACGCCGTCTTTTACAACACCTGCAGCGTCCGCCAGCACGCCGAAGACAAGATCTACTCCGCGCTCGGCCGCATCCGGTTCGAGAAGGAGAAGCGGCCCGATCTCGTCGTGGGCGTGCTCGGCTGCATGGCGCAGAAGGATCAGGAGCTGATCCGCAAGCGGGCGCCTTGGGTCGATCTCGTCGTGGGGCCGGGGCAGCTGCACCAGGTGCCGGCGCTCGTCGAGGATGTGCTCGCCGGCGGCGGGCCGCGGCTGGAGGTGAGCCTCGACCGCAAGGGGGCCAGCCGCGACGCGATCGCGCGGAGCTTCGAGAGCTACGATCCTGACCGCGATCCCGCGATGCGTCCCACGCCGTTTCAGGCATTCATCCGCACGCAGACCGGCTGCGACAAGTTCTGCGCGTTCTGCGTGGTGCCGCATGTTCGCGGCCCCGAGCAGGCGCGGGCCCCCGACACGATCGTGGCCGAGGCGCGGAAGCTCGTGGCCGAGGGCTGCCGCGAGATCACGCTCATCGGTCAGACGGTCAACAGCTACAAGTGGTCTGACGGCGGCCGCACGACGAGGCTCTCCGACCTGCTCGCGATGCTCGACGCGGTCGCCGGCCTCGATCGGATCAAGTTCGTCACCAACTATCCGCGGGACATGACCGACGACCTGATCGCGGCGGTCCGTGATCTTCCCAAGGTCTGCCAGTATCTGCACGTGCCGGCCCAGCACGGCTCCGATGCCGTGCTCGGCCGCATGAAGCGGGGCTACACGATCGGCGAATACATGGAGATGCTCGGCCGGATTCGCTCAGCGCTCCCCGAGGCCGCCGTGACGAGCGATTTCATCGTCGGCTTCTGCGGCGAGACCGACGCGGAGTTTCAGACGTCGCTCGATCTCGTGAAGTCGGCCGATTTCAAGAACAGCTTTATCTTCAAATACAGCCCGCGGCCCGGCACCAAGGCCTATGACCGGCTCCCCGACGACGTGCCCGAGGACGTCAAGAAGGACCGCAACCGCCTGCTCCTCGACGCCCAGGAGGAAGTGAGCCTCGCGGGCAACCGCCGGTTCATCGGCACCCGGCAGCAGGTGCTTGTCGAGGGCCTCTCGACGCGGGACGAGCGGCGGGCGGTCGATCCGGGCCCCGACGGCATCGCCCAGCTCACCGGCCGCACGATGTGCGATCGAATCATCGTGTTCGACGCGCCGACGCGGCTCGTTGGCCGGCTCGTGGATATCGACGTCCTCGCAGCCGCGGCCTGGTCGCTCGCCGGAGTGGTGGCCGACGGGCTCGCCGATGCCCAGCCGCTCGATTCCCTGCGGCTCTCGGGCGAGTCTGCCGAAGCGATCGAGCTCCACGACATCGCGCTGCCGGCGGCGCTGGCGAAGGCCCCGCCTCACGCGGCCGCTGCGGAAGCCCCACGGGTGTAAGGTGCCAACCTCCCCACGCAACGCGCCGCGGTCCGAGCCGGCCCGTGCGTCGGGGGTCGCGATCGACGTCGCTCGTCTGATCGACGATCCCGTCTGGGCCGCTGAGTGGGCTGCCGACTGGGGCCGGTCGGCTGGCCTTGCCGACCCAACGAGCGCGCACCGTGCCATCGCGGGCCTCTCCGCGGCGGGTGTGCCCAACGATCTGCTCGCGTCGCTCGTGGGCAGACTGACCACGCTGCTTCCGCAGGTCGCCGATCCCGACCGCGTGCTCGTGGCGGTCGAGCGTTTCCTGGCCGCCGTGCGGAATCCGCTCGCCGCGGCCGCGCTTTTCGAACGCGATCCGCGGGCGCTCGAGATCCTACTCGGCATCTTCGCGGCGAGCCCTTATCTGGCCGAGATGGTGATCGCCGATCCCGAGGCCTGGGAGGCGGTTCGCGTGGGCCGAGGCCGTCCCGAGAAGCGGGAAGCGCTCGCCGCGGCGCTGGCTGCGGAGCTCGGCACCCTCGACGAGCCCGAGAGCGTGATGCGGGCCCTGCGGCGGTTTAAGCGGCGGCAGACGCTCCGCATCGCCTACGGCGACATCGTCGAGAAGCAGCGGCTGGAAACGGTGGTCGCGCAGATCTCGCACGTGGCCGACTGCATCGTGGACGCGGCGGTGACGAGAGCGCTGGCCCGGGTGACGCGACAACGGGGCGTGCCCCGCGGGCCCGACGGCGTGCCGGCGACGATCGCGGCGATCGCGCTGGGCAAGCTCGGCGGCGGCGAGCTCAACTACTCCAGCGACATCGACCTCGTCTTCGTGCACTCCGCCGACGGCCGTGTAGAAGGCCTCAAGCCCTGCACCAATCAGGAGTTTTTCGACCGCGTGGTGCAGGAGACCGTACGGCTGATCGGCGAGCCGACCGATCTCGGCGCGACCTACCGCGTGGACCTGCGGCTGCGGCCCCATGGCAGCACGGGATCTGCGTCGATGTCGCTCGCGGCGATGCTCCTGTATTTCGATCAGTCGGGCCGCACCTGGGAGCGACAGGCGTGGGCGAAGGGCCGGTGCGTGGGGGGCGACGAGTCGCTCGGCAAGCGTCTCCTGGCGGAGATGGAGCCATGGGTCTATCGCCGTTGGCTCACGCGGGCCGATATCAGCGGCATCAAGGCGCTCAAGCGACGCATCGAGCAGCGGGCGATCCGGGAAGGCTGCGACGCGTCCGACGTGAAGTGCGGCCGCGGTGGCATCCGCGACATCGAGTTCACGATCCAGTTTCTGCAGCTTCTCAGCGGTGGCGACACGCCGCGGGTGCGGACGGGCACCACGCTCGAGGCGATCCGCAGACTCGCCGAGATAGGCGGCCTCACCGATCAGGAGCGGGAAATCCTGGAGCGCACCTACCCCCTCCTGCGAACAGTGGAGCATCGACTGCAGATTCTTTACGACCGGCAGACGCACGCACTACCCAGAACCGACGAGGAGATGGGGCGGCTGGCGGCGCGGATGGGCTACGGCGGCGACGACGCGGCCCGCGAACGACTCCGCGGTGACCTCACCGAGGCAACGTCCCTCAATCGCAAGATCCTCGACCACCTGCTGCACGACGCCTTTCCGGACGACGCCGTGCCGGAGCCCGAGGTCGATCTGGTGCTCGATCCGGCCCCCTCGGCCGACTTTGTCCGCAACGTGCTTGCGCGGCACGGCTTCCGCGACGTGCCGGCGGCCCACCGGGCGCTCCTCTCGCTCGGCGAGGAGAAGGTGCGGTTTCTCTCGTCCCGCCGCTGCAGGCACTTCCTGGCCGCCATCGCGGCCAGGCTCCTTGCTGCGGTCGGTCACACCCCTGATCCCGACGCCACGCTCGTCAATCTCGTGGCCGTCAGCGATTCGCTCGGCGGCAAGGGGGTGCTCTGGGAACTCTTCAGCTTCAACCCGCCGTCGCTCGACCTCACGGTGCGGCTCTGTTCGTCGAGCCCCTTCCTCGCCAACCTCCTCGTCACGAATCCGGGGATGATCGACGAACTGCTCGACAGCCTGCTGATCGAACGGCTGCCGGCGGCGGAAGCCCTCGAGCAGAGCCTCGCCGAACTCTGCCGAGGTGCGGTCGATTCCGACCCCATCTTGCATGCCTTCAAGGCATCGCAGCAGTTGCGGGTGGGCGTTCGGGACATGCTCGGCCGGCAGGACGCCGAGACGACCACCGCCGCGCTCACCTCCATCGCGGAGTCACTGGTGAAGCAGGTCGTCGCGATCGAGCGGGTGAAGCTCGTCGAGCGACTGGGCGAGCCGCGGTCCGCGGCGGGAGGCCCGGCCGATGCGGTCGTGCTGGCGATGGGGAAGTTTGGCGGTCGCGAGATGAACTACGCGAGCGATGTCGACGTGATCTTCCTCTACGACCATGACGGTATGACGGCGGCTCGGCGGCGGAGCCGCACATCGAGCGACAGCACGACCAACACGCACTTCTTCGGCGAACTGGCCCAGCGGACGATGCGGGTCTTCAATGCCTTTGGTCCGCAGGGCCGGCTCTACGAAATGGATTCGCGGTTAAGGCCCAGTGGCCGCAGCGGCGCCGTCGCAATCTCGCTTGCCGAATTTGCTCGGTATCTCGCCGCCGACGGCCCGGCCGCCGTCTGGGAGCGGCAGGCGCTCGTGAAGGCGCGGCCGGTCGTGGCGGACTCCGCGGCGGCCGACGAGGTGCGGCGAATCATCGACACAGCCACCTACGGCCACGCCTGGCAGGCGGACGAGGTCGAGGCGATGCGGCGGATGAGGTATCGCATGGAGGAAGGTGCGAAGGCCTCGAATCTGAAGCGGGGCCCGGGCGGCGTCGTGGACATCGAGTTCGTCGCCCAGATGCTGCAGCTGGTGCATGGCGGCCGCGAGCCACGAGTGCGGACCACCGGCACGCTCCCAGCCCTCGTCGCTTTGCATGACGCGGGCCTGCTCGGCGACGAGCGGTTTGACTTCCTCGAGAGGGCGTATCGCACGCTGCGGTCGATCGAGGGCCGGCTCCGGCTGCTCGATGCGGCCGCCCGTCACGATTTTCCCTCGTCACCCGACGAACAGCGGACGCTCGCCTACCTGCTTGGCTACGACCGCCCCGACGCGCTCGTGCACGACGTTCAAAACGTCACCGCCCGCACGAGGGCCGAGTTCGAGCGGATCTTCAACGAGACCGAAGCCCGGCTCGCGAAGGCGTAAGTTGCGGATCGTTGGCGAGGCCGTGGCGACCGCGGTCACGGGCCTACCGGTTCGCCCACAGTCGCTTCCGCCGTGCCCAAAGGGCCAAACCAACGGCAGCAGATCCCCCGAGCGCGGCAGTCGCAGGCTCCGGCACCACGATCACATTTCCGGTGGACTCCGTGAACGAGATCGTCTGGGTTCCCGACTGGGCGGTCCAAACTCCCGCCTGCTTCACGAACGTGAGCGATCCGTAGGAACCCGCGGCCGTGACGCTCGAGAACGTGCCCGCCGGCGATCCGCTGAAGCCGAACAGGTCAAACGTGGTGTTGTCGGGAAAGGTGCTCGTGAAGTTGAGTTCGAGCAGGCCGCCGAAACTCAGGCCCGACAGCGACGTGATGTCGATCGCGTCATAGCCCGTACCGCGGCCGGTGCCGCCGATCTCCATGGCGGTGGTACTCGATGCGAGCAGGTCGAGTGACTGCATGGTGAGCAGGCCAGGGCTGTTGCCTGGGCTGAGCGTGCCCTGCACGGAGACGGGGCCGCCGATCGTGCCGTTGCCCGCGAGCCAGGCGGCGGCGGCCACCGACAGCGAACCCGAGCCGAGCACGCCATTCACCGCGAGCTTGCCTGCCGAAACGGTGGTGTTGCCGGTGAAAGTGTTCGAACTCGTGATCGTGAGCGTGCCCGAGCCGAGCTTGACGAGGCCGCCGGAACCGGAAATCACCGTGGCCAACGAGAGGTTGTCGTTTCGGTTGACCGTGAACGTGCCGTTGTTCGCAAGGCCAGACTGGGCGAGCGAACCGCCGGCCGCGAGCGTGGCGCCGCCACCGCCGGCGATCGACACCGTGCCCGTCACGGCTCCCCCGAGTGTCGCGGCTCCGCCATTGACCACCGAGAGGGTTCCCGCAACAGCTCCAAACGTCGCCGCGCCCGCCAGCGACTGCGTGCCTGCATACGATGTCGCGTTTGAAAGCGTGCCGCCGTTGTTGGTGATGGAGTTGGCCACCGCGAACGAATTGAGATCGAGCGTGGCGCCGCTGGAAAGCGTGATCGCCGCGGAGCCGAAGGCGTTGACGTTGGCCGCCTTGAGGGTGCCCCCACTGACGACCGTCGTCCCGATGTAGGAGTTCGAAGCCGACAGCGTGAGCACGCCGCCGCCCTGCTTCGTCAGCCCGCCGGCGCCACCGTTCAACAGGCTCTGGGCGATGGTGACGTTGTACGAGTTGGTGTCGATCACGGCGCCGCCATTCTTCACGTTGGCTGCAGTAACCGCGATGAAATCCGAACTCGACCCGAGCGCCCGCAACGTCCCGCCGTTGAAGTTGACGGTGCCGGTGCCCGCACCGCTGCCGCTGGCCATCGTGAACGGTCGGACCGTGCCAAACACCCCCCCGTCCAGGTTGACGGTGCCGTTCGCACCTGTCGTCGTTCCGCTGACGTTCCGGCCGAGGATGAGGTTGCCGGCACCGGTGATCGACAGCGTACCTCCCGAAACGGTCACCACTCCGGTCGCATTGCTGAGCGCGTACTGTTGATCGCCTCCAATCACCAGGTCGGGGGTGCCAGTGATCGTGAATACCGCGTCATTGGACACGGTGACGGTGCCGGCCCCTTTGTTGCCGATCAAGAAACGGTTTGTGACAAGACCCAGCGTCGTGGTGCCTCCCGAGAGATTCCACAGCGCCGTGCCAGTTGCCGCGTTATCGGCGAGCCCGCCGATGCCCGCGGCAGTCGAAAAGGAGTTGCTTCCGGAGAGCACCTCGACGGTAGTCGTCACACTACTGCCAGGAAGTATTTGAAACCGCCCCGACGACGTGAATGTGCCCGAAACTCCGGGGTTGATCGTCACCTTGCCAGCGTTGAAAACCAGATTGCCCGCCACGGCGCTGTTGGACCCGGTGAGCGTCAGGGTGCCGGTGCCATTCTTCGACAGCCCGA
>JBPCTA010000192.1:0-4026 GCA_051006595.1 Pirellulales bacterium | reverse complement strand
TGCCGAGCGCCACCCAGAGGGCGATCTTTCCGGTCGCGCACGCGGCGATCAGCAGCAGCAGGCACAGGACGCCCGAGAACAGGGCGAGCACCGCCGCAGGCTTGCCTCGGGCGGCGGCGAATGCTCCCAGGCAGAGTCCGATCATCAGTGCAAACGGCCACAGTTCGAGAATCGGCAGGAAGCTGGTCACCAGCCGGCCGTTCTCGAAACGCAGCGCGGTGACCACGTAGACGAGACCCAGCAACATGGCGGCGGTCGCCACCATCAGCACCGGCTTACGGGCGGGGTTTGCGGTCTGGGCCATGGCGATCGCGCCACACAGCCGCCCGATCATGGCCCCGCCCCAGTAGAAAGCCAGGTAGAGACTGGCGATCCCCTCTTCCCAGCCCATCACAGCCGGATCACCCATGAAGCTCACCAGGTAGCTGCCGATCGCCACCTCGGAGCCGACATACATGAAGATCGCCACCATGCCGAGCTTCAGCTGGGGAAAGCTGAGTGCGCTGCCGGCGCCGTCGGTCGGCGTGGAGCCCTCGGGCCGGATTCGAGGCAGGTGGACGAAGGCCATCACCAGGGCCAGGGCCAGGAACATGCCGCCGTAGATCAGGTAGGGGGTCTGGATCGCGTCGAGCGTCACGGCGCCGTCTTTGGCGAACACCTTGTAGAGCAGCAAACCGCCAGCGATCGGGGCGATGGTCGTGCCCAACGAGTTGAGCCCCTGGGCCAGATTGAGCCGTGATGAGGCGTTTTCCGGCTTGCCGAGGATCGCCGCGTAGGGATTCGCCGCGATCTGCAGGAGCGTCACGCCCGTGGCCAGCAGGAACAGCGCTCCGAGAAAGAAGGCGTAGGACTCCGAGGCGGCAGCTGGCGAAAACAGCCCGCATCCGACCGCGCAGACGACGAGCGCGGCGACGATCGTCCGCTGGTAGCCAACGCGGTTGATCGGATCACCGCTGCTCGCCGAGAAGAAGAAATAGATCAGCGAGACCACGAAAAAAGCGCCGAAGAACGCGAACTGGACGAGTCCCGCCTGAAAGTAATTCAGCTCGAAACTCGACTTGAGGAAGGGGATCAGCACGTCGTTCATGACGGTGATGAAGCCCCAAAAGAAGAACAAGACAGTGACGGCGACGAAGGGCCCGGTGGTTCCACGCGGGGAGTTCGTCTGGCCGTCGCTCGCCTGATTCGGCTTTCCGCTCCGAAGCCCGGATGCAGCGGCCGCGCCCCCCATGGTTGTGTTTCCTTGGTGTCGGTGAAACGTCACGCAGGCTCGACGTCGGCTCGCATGAACCGGCACGACGCCCGCCACTCGCGCCATCCTCGGCGGAGAAAAGGGAGTATCTCCAATTTCCGCCAGATTCGAGAAAAGTGCCACCCCGAGGCGACCGTGGCACAATCCATGGCGACGTCGGAATATAGAGGGGTCGGATGAGCCTTCCCGCACCCCCCTTCGCGAAGGGAGTGTCTATGGCCGGTTTGTCCGAGCCTGACAACGAACTGTTCATCAATCTCGTGACGGCCAACTACGAGCAGTTGCGTCGCTACGTGTTCACGCTCTTGCCCAATGAGGAGGACGTGAAGGACGTCTTGCAGGAGGTGTGCATATCGATCTCGCGGAAGTTCGGCGAGTACGATCGATCACGGCCGTTCCTGCCGTGGGCCTGTCGCTTCGCCTACCTGAAGGTCTTGAAATTTCACGAACAGCAGCGGCCCCGTCGAATGGTCCGTCTGCCGACCGAAGTGCTCGAGTTGCTCGCGATTGCCCGGGAGGAGGAAGAGCCTGTGCTGGCCGAGCGACTCGTCGCCTTGGAGAGGTGTCTCGACAAACTCAGCGACCGTGATCGCAAGTTGATTGAGGCACGGTATGTCGAGCGAACCCCGACCGATGAGATCGCCACCACATTTTCGTTGAGCCGTCGCACCATGTTTCGCAATCTTGAGCGTGTCCGGCGTCTCCTCTTCGACTGCGTGGACCGCTCGGTCGTGCTGGGAGGTCACGCATGAATCGGTCTGATCGGGAATCCCTTCACCCGCTCCTGTCTGCCGTGGTGGACGGCACGGCCAGCGAGGCGCAGGTGGCCGAGTTGGCGCGAGTTCTTCACGCGAGTGACGAGGCGCGGCGATTCTACGTCCGCTACCTCGACATGCATGCGGCCCTGACGAGCGGGCAGCTTCCGCGAGCGACCGTGCGGTTTCACCGCACGCCGTGGTGGAAGGTGATCGGCGCCTCGCTCATTGCCGCGTCACTCCTGGGGGCATGGCTCGTGATGCGTCCTCTGAGTCGCGAAGGCGCCCCGGATCGCGCGGGCGAACCAGCTGACGTGGGCGTCGCGGCCGCGAAGCCCGCTCCGGCCGGCTACGTGGCGACGATCGCGTCGGCAAGCACGGATGCGGTCCTCGACGGTGCGGCCGTGGTGCAGGGATCGCGGCTCACGCCCGGGGCGTACCACCTGACGACCGGCGGCGTGAGCATCCGGTTTGATGGCGGAGCCCGTATTCTCCTGGAGGGAAACGCGAGGTTTGCGATCGATTCACGGAGAGCGATGAAGGTTCACGAGGGCACCTTTGTCTTTCACGGCGATCAGACGTGCGAGTCGATCGAGATCGTCACGCCGCAGTCGGTCTTCAAGAATATCGGCACGCGATATGCGGGCGTCATCAACGCCGGTCGGGAAGAGGTGCACGTCGCCGAGGGGGCGGTGCGGCGGACTGCCGGCAACCCCGCCGAGTCGACGCAGCATGAACTGATCGAGGCTGGTGTCGGTCGTTTCTACGATGTTGCCGAAGCCAAGGCGGGCTCGATTCCTCTCGATGCGGCGCTTGCGACGCGTTCCCTCGACGACCGCGCGGATGCTTCAAGTGCGGGTCGCCCGACTGCATGGGATGATTTTCGCGGCGGTGCAACTCCCATCAACGGTCTGAAGTCTGGCGCCGGATGGGTCGGGCCCTGGGAGTCCCGTCGCGGCGACGTGCGGATCGTGTCGCCCGGCTTGTCGGGCGAGGGATCGGCGGCCGTGCTTCACGACGGGGCGTCCAAGGCACGGGCGGATGTGAGGTCTGCCGCGCACCGGAAATTGGAGGCCCCGATCGATCTGTCGACGGACGGGATCTGGTACGTGCGATTTCTCGTTCGGCGTGGCCCTGCCTCGGCACGAGACGAACACCGGGCGATGATCGTGCTCCGGACGCGAGGCCTGACGACGAATGAGGAGTTAGATCGCAGCGCGCTGATGCAGATTGCCCTCCGCAAGCACGATGGGGTGTTGCTGCGGGTCGCCGACACGCTCACTCGCGCCTCGCTTCCGCAGATCCCTGATCAGGCCTATGCCGTCGTTGCCAAGATCGTTGCGGGTCGATTTCAACCCGATCAGGTGCTCGTCAGCCTGATGGCAGCGGAGCGATTGGCCGGTTCCCCGGAGCCGACCGAATGGTCCCTGGTGAGCGAGGATGTCTACAGCGACCTGCGGTTCGAGAAACTCTCGCTCGAATTCACCAGCAGCGGGCAGATAGCCACTGGTGACCTTTGCATCGGTCCCACGTGGGCGAGTGTCTCGCAACCACTCGGCCGCTGAGGCGGCCGAGTGGTTGCGATTTCTCATCTTTTTTCTTTTCTGCCCCGCAGCACGTCATCGACAAGGCGGTCAACCATGCAATCGTCCACGACCCGAACAGGGCTCCATGCGGCCGTGCCTTCGCTCCTGCTGGCCGCCCTGCTCGGGGCATCGCTCTCCGCCCCGGCCTTGGCGCAGACCCGAGGGACCTGGAACGTCGATGCCGACGGCCTCTGGAGCGGCTCCTCCAACTGGCTGAACAACACGATTGCGGGTGGCGTGAGCGGCACCGCCACGTTTGCCAACAACATCACGGCGAGCCGCACAGTCACGCTCGACACCAATCGATCCCTCGGAAGTTTTATCTTCGGTGACTCCGACACGTCATCGGCGGCGAGTTGGATCGTGAGTGGTACGGCCCCGATGACGATGGATAACGGTGTGAATAGTGCGAAGATTACCGTCAATGCCCTCG